>JBQCGN010000088.1:0-6295 GCA_051955655.1 Candidatus Nitrosocosmicus sp.
TATCTTTATCAGGCCCAATAGATCCCAAATCACATCTTAATCTAGACTATCCTATTCACTTGGCCAAAAACTGTATAATAGCTGAAAAATTTGAAATAGGCTCTAAAATTGAAATAGCAAATGGAGGATTTATATTTGCTCAAGTTAATCCAACCGGCTACCAACATTATGGTAAATATGATTATAGTCAAAATTTACAAAGAATGATTGAGTTGGTAAATAAACGTAGGAACTTTAATGCAAATACCAGCGTTGAAGAAAGCAAAATTAAATCTTCATCTACAAATGTTTCAAATAATGAAAATATCAATATTTAATCCCAATGAAATTGTTTTTATTATTAATATGAAACTATAAACTACCTTATGATAACAATTACAAATATTTTAGGAAACATAAAAAAAGATCCTAAATTAAGTCAAATATATAGAGAATCATTTCAAAAAAAACTTGTTGAAAATGTAATAATTAGAAGATCAGAGGCAGAGAAATCAAGAATGAGAAAAACATCCGACAGAGGTACTGATATAGGCTTTATTTTACCGCCAGGAACTAGACTTAAGGACCAGGACATAGTTTTTTTGGACAGCAATAAAATGATAGTAATAAAACTAGCTACTGAACTTGTCGCAATAATAAGTTTTAAAAACCAAGCTTCTGATGAATATCAAAAACAGAAAAAAGATATTTTAACAAATATTGCAATAAAAATCGGTCACACCATTGGTAATTTACACAGGCCATTAAAAATAGAAAACAATAAAGTTATTTTTCCAATTCAAACAAAAGAAGAAATAAATCTTTTTCAAAGACTCTTAGTCGACGTAAAGGATCATATTAATATAACTTTTGATGAAATTGTTTTTGAACCAGATCAAGGATTCGATATACATGAACATTGAAAAAGAGATCAATGATTCGATATCCATAGAGGATATTAGCTTTATGCAATTAGCCGATTCTTTTTTTCCTACAGGATTGTACACCACTTCAAACGGTTTAGAGTCATTATTTTATCAGAAAAATAAAAAATTAACCTTTGAGAACATTTTTAATTTTATCAATTCATATATATCAAATCAAATAGGACCAACTGATTGTTCTATAATTGGCAATGTATTTAATTGTATCCAAAGAGACGATTGTTCTAAGCTATTAGAACTGGACAATATATATTATAGTATGAGATTGATAGAAGAAACTAGATCTGCTTCAACTCGATCTGGAATTCAGCTCTTAAGATGCATCTCATCACTAATTTCAGATAACGATTTCGTAAACTTTTATTTAGACAATATTAAAGGCGGTCATGCGAAGGGTGTCTATCCAGTGTCTTTTGCAATATCGTGCAATGCCATGAATATAAAAAAAGAGAAAACGGGTTTAATGTTGGTTTACGGTTTTGTTATAAGTGTAGTTGGAGCAGCATTACGTTTAGGAATTATTCAGCATTACGACGGACAGAAGTTAATTCATAAGATGAAACCTATAATTTTATCAAATGTTCTAAAGAATATCGATAGACATTATAGTGATATGTGGCAATTTATTCCACAATTAGATATAATTCAAATTCAACATGAACAGATGGATTCCAAAATGTTTATTACTTAATTTTTATCTAATTTTCTATGTTACATTCACGAATCCCTCGTATTGGCATAGGCGGTCCTGTTGGTTCAGGAAAAACAATGTTAATAGAGCAAATTGTTCCTATTTTAAAGAATAAAGGATATAATGTTGGTATAATATCTAACGATGTAGTCTCAAAAGAGGACGCCCAAAGAATGCGAAAAAATCTTGCAACTGAAAAAGGACTAATGTCCGAGGATTTAGTTATTGGTATAGCAACAGGAGGTTGTCCTCATACCGCCGTCAGAGAAGACCCTTCGATCAATATCTCAGTTGTAGAGGAGATGGAGATAAAATACCCTAATCTCGATTTAATAATTATTGAAAGCGGTGGCGATAATATTACTACCACCTTTAGTCCCGCACTTGCAGATTATTTCATATATATAATTGATGTTTCTAGTGGCGATAAATATCCTAGGAAACGGGGACTAGGAATAGAAACGTGTGATCTACTTGTGATCAATAAAATAGATATTGCCAATTATATAGGGGCCGATCTTAACATTATGGAAAGAGATGCAAAGATCGTAAGACAAGATAAACCATTTGTTTTTGTTAACAGTAAGACAGGGCAAGGTACCGAAGAGGTAACTGATCACATTATTAAAGACTTGTTGTTCGATGCACCCCCTAAATCAAAAATACATATTTGATTACCTATAACGATCATCAATGAGTATATATGATCTTTCTTTTTGTACGCCAAAAGATATTCCTCCTGAAATTTTACAATACAATAAACAGATAGAACAGCTAGATGTTGGGAAATCGGGAAAACTAGGAGTATTGCAATTAACATTGGAAAAAGATAAATTCAATAATAAAACAGCTGTAAAAGATCAATTTTACAAAGTTCCACTATGTATAAAACGTGCACTATATCTTGAGGAAACCTGTCCTGAAATGGCATATATTTATATCATTTCACCTTCTGGAGGAATATTACAAGGAGACAGATATAGAATAGACATATCTCTTAGAAATGCTGCTATTTCCCACGTTACTACTCAAAGTGCGACAAGAATTTATAAAATGAATAAAAACTTTGGAACTCAAATGATAAATTTAAGTGTAGATAAAAACTGTTATCTTGAATACATTCCAGATCAATTAATACCATTTAAAAATTCAAAATATTACCAGTTGTCTAACCTCAAAGTTCATGATAGTGCTACATGTATTTACTCTGAAATATTGACTCCAGGTAGAGTAGCAAGTAATGAATCTTTTGAATACGATATTTGTTATATGAAAATCAAGGCCACAGATCATCTACATAAAATGCGTTTTATGGATGTATCTAAGCTTGAGCCAAAGAAAGAGAATATTTCTGCTTTTGGTATCATGAGTGATTATGATATATTAGGAAATTTGTATATCTTATTACCAAATGATCAACAAACAGGTGTTAAAGATGAAATAAATTCTTTACTAAATAATTTAATCAATATTATAGGTGGTTGTACAATGTTACCAGATAATAGAGGTTTGCTAATAAGAATACTAGGGCGATTAGTTTCTGATATTAGAAATACAATCTATTCGATTGTCAGAATTATCAGAAGAAAAATATTAAACATATCATTAACAGCCATAAGAAAAAATTAATTAATTTGTATTTTGTGATTAAGCTTATTATATTTGTTAAAACAATGTCTTATTATTTTGCCAATTTTTCCAAACCTTTAAAAAATGTGAATCCTGCAAAAGTCATTCCGGCCAATACCTGTGAAAAGAAGTCGTGTTCATATAAATTAACTGAAATATTTTTTCCACCGGTTTTTAATGATTTTATATACGTATTCTTTGTAAACTCATCAATAATTTTTGCTATATCACCACTTACAATATAATTATTTAATGAACCCACATATTCATTATTTCCTATAGATAAAATCTGAGCCTTTATTTCATATTCGAATTTTTCCTTTGGTAATATTTTATTAGTATAATATTCAGAAATATAATCTGCCAAATAACGGGCCTGCCTCACTGCAATTTGTGCTAAAGGAGGGTATAAAACACCCTTTGAATTTTTCATTGCAGCAATATCACCTATGGCATAAATATTATCATATGCAGAAGTTTTACAATATTCATTAACAATAATTCTGCCATCATTTGTTTTATCAATTGCAGGTTCAATTTCTACATTAAATCCCCGTACCCCTGCAGTCCATATTATTAATGATGAATTAATTTGTAAACCATCCTTAAGAAATAATGTATCTTTCTCTACTTTTTCTACAATAGAATTATGAAAAATTCTTATACCTTTTTTCTTTAGAATATCTTCCACTTTGTTTTTGATTTTTTCATCCCACCCATAAAGTATTGTTGATGTAGCTTCAACAATATTTACTTTAACATTATTTTTATTTTTTGATAAATTTATCATCTCTGCCAATGCACCTGCCAGACTTATTCCTGTTGCACCCGCCCCTACAATTACAATATTATTTTTTTTATCTTCCGCGATTATTTTGGAGATATGATCTTGTATGATCGAAGCATCATATATTGATCTAAGTGGTAAAGTATATCTGTCTGCGCCAGGGATATTAAAATACTTTGTTGAAGATCCTAAACATACTATTAATTCATCATAATCAATTTCTTCATTATCCAAAATAATAGTTCTCTTATCTGGTAAAACTTTTTTTACATTTGATTGAATAAAATTTACTTTTTTTCCCTTAAGCAATGACGAGATTGGAATTTTTAATTGCTCAGAAGTCCTAAAGCCCGAAGCAACTAAATGAATCTCTTGCATTAATTGATGATAATCGTTTCTGTCAACTAATGTTATTTCGGCAACATCTTTTAACTTTGAAGAAAGATTTGTACAAAGAAAGATGCCAGCATATCCTGCACCAAGAATTACTATTTTATTTTTCATTTTAAACCAGATTTTCTCCCAATTTTAATGCTATTGTTAAATACTAATTTTTTTTTAATTTAACTTTTGTTATTACGGTTTCTATTGATAAAAAGGAAACTAATGAAACAATCATACTTGGTATTGTAGAACCTAAGTTTAAACTCTCTATATGAATAGGCGAAATCGGAGATAGTATCAAATAAGTTAAAGTTCCTATAAAAAAAGAAAAAAAGGCAGAAGTTTTAAATTTGTCATACTTTTTATAAAATACATCAACAGATAACTTTCCTTTTTTAATTACATAGTAATCGATTAATACTATTGTAAATAATGGAGAAAACAAGGCTCCTATTAAAAGAAGAAATGACTCGTATTGATTTATTGGTATTATATTTGATAATATACAACTTAAAACTGTAAATATTATTACAAGATATTTGTAGTTTATTTTATCAAAAATATTTTTAAAAGACATTGCAGAAGAAAAAATATCTGCAAAAACATTGTCTATTTCATCTACAATCAATATTAATAAAACAAATCCATAAAAGAAGGTTTGGATAGCAAACAATATTTCAAAAACATCATTTATTCCCAATAACACTCCAATTAAATAAAATAGGATGTTGGTTATTGAAAATCCGATAAACGTCCCTAAAAAGGCATTTTTACCATTTTGAGCAAACCTATTATAATCTGCTACTAAGGGTAACCATGATAATGGCATTGCAATAACCAAATCCAAAGAATTAAAAAAATCAAAATGGCTGTTACCTGGTACCAAATTGGTATTGTTATGATGTCCCCCTCCAAAAAAGATCAAGTTTATCAACATTATTATTGTGGAGCCATATACAATCCAGATTGCAAATTTATTGATCCATTGTTTTATTATGCCAAGCGGACCAGAAATACCAAAAACAATTGTGATAATTCCAAAAACAATTGACCAAATATAGAAACTGATAAATCCATGAGTAAAAATACTTGCAGCTTTTGATAGTATTGTTATTTCAAATGTTGCCCAGCCTATTAATTGAAGTACGTTCAAAAGAGTAAGTAAATAAGATCCATAAATTCCAAATGAAGGTCTCATACTTACCACAGATGGAATTGAATTATCGCTGCCAATTTTACCTGCCAAGCCCAATAAGATAGAGCCTACTACAGAACCTAATATTATTACAAAAAGAGCATCTAATACATCAGAAGTGTAAATAAAAGAACCTGCTGAAATAACCAGTAATCCTACACCTAAACTTGACCAAAGAAAAAAGTAATCTTTTCCAGTTAATGTTTTATCTTTTTTATTTATTGGATTTATCCCTATATCCGAATTGTGTTTAGAAGTTTCCATTCTGCTTTATCTACATTTATCTGAGGCAGAAATAAAATTTTCTTTTTCTAATTGGAATTGTTTTCATTTTTGCTTATTTGTGGAAAAAAGATTATCAAAAAAATTATAGACCTCTTTTTAAAACATAAAAAAGATAGACAATATTTTAATTAAGGTCTAGGAAGCACTTTAATCATTTCTCAAGACGGGTATAAATGATCAAAAGCATAAGAAGATCCAGAATATGATCCAAATAAGAAATGAATGTGTGTTAACTTTGTTGCATATCAATGCATATCACGAAAATACATTTGATAATTTGAGAATATATCAAGCTGAAAATCTCATGTGCGTTAGTGCATAAGGATAGAAAAGAATATGATAAAAAAACAGATATGGGTATTTAAAGCATTGACAAGGTCATTGAAATTGTCAATCATTTA
>JBQCGN010000089.1:0-6302 GCA_051955655.1 Candidatus Nitrosocosmicus sp.
GTTTAAATTTCACCAATATATTTAAAAGAAATTGTTGACAATAAATTCTTTTAATTAAAGAATAATATAATAATTCAATAAATCATAAGTTTATAATTATTTTCATATAAATTGTTAAATAATAAAATAACATTATAAAGTTCCATTACCATTTCCATATAACTGTAGTTTGATTATTACCATTCAATATGCAATCCTATTAGATTATTTAGGATTCCGTTTTTCCTACTGATTGTTCGCTATTGATAAAAGTAATTCCGTTATATACTATAGGATCACAACTTTGTATTTGACCAATATCATACTCAATCCAAGCAGCTATTTGACCATCTCTTGAAGAAATTTTTCCTTTACCTTCCCTATATTCTAATACTTGGGTTATGAAGGTATCAACCCATGCTGGTATGTTGGTAACCTACTAGCCTGTCAAAGCATTCCATAATACATGAGTGGTTCTTTAATTCAGTCACTACAATCACAATAATCACTGTCGTTTTTCTTTTCAACCAAATACTTTTTTGAATATATTAAAATAATCAAGTTATGAATTTTATAATATTTTAAACACAAGTCGATTATCATATCGCCATAAGAATTGAGATCTTTGTATTTTTGTTATTAAGAGTAAAATAGTAGTTAAGAAACTCAAATAAAATAAAAAAATAAACGAATAAAAATTAACATTAGGATTATAAAATTATCCTTCTAAAGGATCCTTTACTATTTAAGGGTGATTCTTCCTCTTAACCTTGCTTGATAGTTTTCCACCTATCAACTAAATCTTGACTATTATATTTTTCAGGTTTGCGGATATATTTATTTGTGACATCACAAGATGAACATCTTTCCTAATATAATTAACGCAGAATCTAACTCTATATTGGATTTATAGAAATGATCTTACATTATTAACTAAAATCTATTAAAGGTTTATCCTAACAAAGGATAAAATAAACATTATCTTTTAAAACATGTTTCATCTAGGTAATAATTTTAAAAAATCGTTATATATTGGCTTTTGAGAAAAATTATCCTTACCATTTGTAGCTGAATAAAGCAAATCTTTGTTTTTCATTAATAACTTGAGGATATCGTTTTCAGTAATAATACCAACCAATTTATTATTTTTATCTACAATTGGAACACGTCGTATTTTTTTTTCATGCATTAGTGTCAATGCATCTGCAATAGTAGCGTGTTCTGATAAAGGAATTACAGGATGACTCATTAGCTCTTTAATAGAGATCTGCATTAGATCAGGCTTAAATGAACCTAAAATTCGTATTATATCCCTTTCAGTAATGATGCCAACCGGATTTCTGCTTTCGTGATTATCAACAATAATAACAGAACCTACATTATTATCAGACATAACCTTTGATACAGAAATAATATTTTGGTTTTGGACTTCAATTTTAACATCTTTGCTCATTATATCAGAGACACTACTACTCTCTAAACTCATACAAACAGATACGGTATCCGCATATTTATATTCTAATTGTAAATTAATTAAAAAGCATTAAACTGAATTTAAAAATAATACTTATAGAAAGTTTTTGCATTGATTGTTATTAAAAAATATTAAAAACAACCGTTAGAAAAATGATGGATAAACATAAACATCTTCTGCAAGATATAAATCATAAATTTAATCAAAATTTAAGAATCATTTAAAAATCTCACTAAAATTATTGATTCATACTATTTATTTAGAGAATGTTCTTTGATCTTAAAATAACATCTAAACCACCCACTTGCTTTTTGTGCTACTTCTTCTAATTTACCATTTTCCTCAAATAAATGACTTGCCGCAGGTATAATTGTCATCTTCTTTTTTTCTACATTCTCAAGATAATTATCCAAAACATACTGATTTAATTTGACAATTGGGTCATCTTTTTCCCCTACAATAAACAATGTAGGGCATTTGATGTTCTTTAAATTTGTATATTTATAAGCCAAATCAACTCGTCCTCCTCTTGATACAATGGCATTAACATTGTTAGACCTTTTATCTGCTGCAATTAAAGCAGCAGCAGCCCCTGTACTAGCCCCAAAATAACCTAAAATTTTATCCTTTGTCGTTTCCTGCTTTAGTAACCAATCTGTAACCGATATTAACCTGTCTGCTAAAAGCTCAATATCAAATCTATACTCTCTTGTTATATCATCTATTTTTTCTTCCTCTTCAGTCAATAGATCTAATAATAAAGTAGAGACACCGTGTTTATTTAACACCTTGGCAACATATTGGTTTCTTGGACTCTGTCTTCCACTCCCACTTCCATGAGCAAATATTACAAGTCCTTTTGAATTCTCAGGAATCGCCAAAATTCCTTGAATGTGAAAATAGAGACCATTTTTGATTAATGGTATGGAGACTTCATTAATTTTTATGTTAATATCATTATCCATACAAATATTTTGTTATTTAGATAGAGATATTATTTTCTATCTTTAGATTTTATCATAACGAATTTGACTTGTCATAACAATCAACACTAAATTGCAACTTATATTTATTAACTTGACAACTATTTTAAAACCTTTTTTAATCTTAAACCAAATCTGAAAATATGGACTTTGCTGATTTAGATGATAAAAGAAAAGAGCACCTTTTGTCCGGAGGAGAGGAAAAGCAGCAAGATCAAAGAAAAAAAGGCAAGATGACAGCATTTGAGAGAATTAATGCATTATTTGATTCAGAAAGCTTTGAAGAAATAGATCCTTTTGTAACTCATGATTGCCATGATTTTGGGATGGAAAATAAAAAGATTCTTGGAGATGGGGTTGTTACAGGATTTGGAACGATAAACGGACGTCTTGTTTATTCTTTTTGTCATGATTTTACTGTATTTGGTGGATCTCTTGGTCTTTATTTTGCAAACAAAATTTGCAAAATAATGGACCATGCCCTAAAGCAAGGAGTTCCTATAATAGGTATAAATGATTCTGGAGGAGCCAGAATACAAGAAGGAGTTGAAAGTTTGGGAGGATATGCAGAAATTTTTCAAAGAAATGTTAAAGCCTCTGGAGTTGTTCCTCAAATATCTCTAATTATGGGTCCTTGCGCAGGTGGAGCGGTTTATTCACCAGCAATAACCGATTTTATCATCATGACAAAATCTGCATACATGTTTATCACAGGGCCCGATGTTGTCAAAGAGGTTACAAATGAAAATGTTACACATAGTGAGCTTGGAGGTGCACTAATCCATAATGAAAAGAGCGGAGTTGCACATTTTCTTGCAGAAGATGAGGCAGACTGTTTTAATATTTTAAGAAAACTAATTTCATTTTTACCTTTAAATAATTTGGAATCACCACCAAAATTATCCTCAAATGATGATCCCAAAAGAAAGGATGAAGCCCTCAATTCAATTCTTCCTTCAGATCCGCACAAGCCATATAATATTGAAACTATTATTAGATCAATAGTAGACAACAGAGATTTCTTTGAGATTCAAAAATTCTGGGCTCAAAATATTATTGTAGGTTTTGCAAGGTTGGATGGCAATTCGGTAGGAGTAATAGCAAACAATCCAGAGGTTTTAGCAGGCGTGCTTGATATAAATTCATGTGATAAAGCAACCAGGTTTATTAGGTTTTGCGACTGTTTTAATATTCCTTTAATTACATTGGTGGATGTACCTGGTTTTTTACCAGGAACATCTCAAGAATGGGGCGGCATTATAAGACATGGCGCGAAATTTTTGTATGCATTCTCTGAAGCAACTGTTCCAAAGATTACAGTAATTTTAAGAAAAGCATATGGTGGAGCTTATTGCGTTATGAACAGCAAACATATAGGTGGGGATTATAACTTTGCATGGCCAAATGCAGAGATAGCCGTCATGGGAGCTGAAGGAGCATGCAATATAATATTTCGAAAGGAAATCGCCGATTCCAAAAACAAACAAGAGAAAAAAGCCCAACTGGCAGAGGAATATAGAAAAAAGTTTTCTAATCCCTATGTTGCTGCATCCAAGGGTTATATTGATAATGTGATTGAACCAATGGAAACTCGTGAGAAACTAATTTCCTCATTAAAATCAATATATAGAAAAAGAGAAGAGCTGCCAAAAAGAAAGCACGGCAATATTCCGGTTTAACAATGATAAGACTCAGAAAAGAAATGATTTGCATTACATGTTGTTCCTTTACTTTCATATAAACCAACATATATTTTAAAAAAATCAGAACAAATTGACATATATTTAGTTTAATAATTCCATAAATAAATTTTAATTCTATAGATTCTTTTAATTTGATATTTGCAAAAGGTTCTCGTAGCTAACAGAGGAGAAATTGTAATAAGAGTAGCAAGTACTTGTAAAAAATTAGGATTTATCCCCTGTGGCATTTATTCTAATGCAGATAAAAATGCACTTCATATTAAACATTGTAAAGAGACAGTTAATATCGGTGGGGACTATCCTGATGAAAACTATTTGAATATGCATAAAATAATCGACGCTGCAAAAAAAATGGATTGCAACTTTATTCATCCTGGCTATGGTTTTCTATCAGAAAAATCAGAGTTTGCCGAACTATGCGTTAAAGAAGGATTTATCTTTATTGGACCTTCCTACAAGGTCTTGGAATTATCAAGTAACAAGGTATTGGCAAAACAATTAGCATCGGCCTTTGCACCAGTAGCAGAAGGAAAGGAGGTATCAAATTTAGATGAAGCATTAGATCTTGCAGACAGAATTGGATATCCAGTAATATTAAAGGCAACTAAAGGCGGAGGTGGAAGGGGCCTAAGAATAATAAATACCAACTCTGATCTTCAAGATTATTTTATCATTTCCAAAAAGGAAGCAGAAATTAGCTTTGGATCCGATAAAGTTTATATCGAAAAATACATCGAGAATCCAAGACATATCGAAGTCCAAATACTTGGAGATAAATCAAATATTATACAGCTTGGAGAAAGAGAATGCTCTGTTCAAAGACGCAATCAAAAGCTAATTGAAGAAACACCATCTCCTGCTTTAACGGATGAAACAAGGGAAAAGCTGACAAACGTGGCAGTTTCAATTATGAAAGAAATCAAATACGATAATGCAGGAACTATAGAGTTTCTTTTTAAAGACAAAAAGTTTTACTTTATGGAAATCAATTCCAGGATTCAGGTCGAGCATCCAATAACAGAAGCAGTCACAGGGATAGACATAGTGGAACAGCAGCTTAACATAGCATCCGATAAAGGAATGTCATTGGACCAAGACAAAATAGAGATAAAAGGACATGCAATTGAATGTAGAATAAATGCCGAAGATCCCTTTACTTTTTCACCATATCCAGGGTTAGTAAAACTGTTTAATCCACCAAAGGATTCTAACATTCGAATAGACAGTGCCTTATATTCTGGATACATTATACCTCCTTTTTATGATTCACTATTAGCTAAAATAATTTCCATTGGAAGTAGCAGAAGAGAGTCGATAGAGAAGATGAAACTGGTGCTACCCTCATTTAGAATTTCAGGAATTCCCACAACAATACCATTTCATATATCTGCGCTCAATGATAAAAAATTTGAAGAAGGAAATTACAACACCTCTTTTATCAACAATTTTAAATATCATTCGGAAAAAGACTGTGAAATAGCAGCTGCAATATTTGTCCATTTGCCTAAAAGAATTCAATATATGCAAAATAAAGAAGAAAAAGACCCATGGCTTGTAAGTAGATACAACTCTTATTGCAAATCTGAAGGAGAAACATTCTACTACAATAATTTAATGAGATGGATTAATTAATTGAAAATCAAAGTTAATGGAACAGAATATAATGTAGAAATGATCGGAAATAAAGCTATTGTAAATGATAGAGAAATAAAATTACAAATTAAAGATGATAAGATTGTTATAGAAAATAAAGAATATCATCTTGATTTTTATGGGGAAGAAGAGGTTGACGAAAAATCATTACTTATCATAAATGGAATGGCATTTAGTATATCCAAGGAATCTAGGAATGATAAAATAATTAAAGAAATAAAAGCACCTATGAATGGCCAAGTCAATGAAATATTAATCCAGTCAAATGATCCAATAGAAAAAGGACAAGGTCTTGTTGTTTTAGAAGCAATGAAAATGTTTAATAAAATAAAATCGCCTGTCACGGGAATAATAAAAGAAATACTTGTGCATAAAAATCAAACAGTAAAGTCAGGAGATACCATCATAATTTTAAAATAGTTAAAATTCAAGTTATATTGACATATAAATTAATTATAGCAAGAGTCTTTTAGAAGATTAAAGTGCTTTTGGTAGATAATTCAAGCCTTC
>JBQCGN010000090.1:0-3596 GCA_051955655.1 Candidatus Nitrosocosmicus sp.
ATTTAAAAAATATAAAATTAGCAAATTTCAAAATTTATCAAAAACAAATAAACAGCAACCATTTGAAATACATGTATTAATATGACATGATGTCACTTGCATAAGAATAATTCCAAATCCAATTACATTTGATATTTTATAGATAAAGCTATTAATATGAATTATGTCGTTTTTATATTGTGTGATGCGAATTGACAGCAACAAAGAAAGAAATAAAACAAAAAGAAAATTTGGAAAGGTTAAATAATGCAACATCAACTCTTGATGCATTAACCAAAAACAGTAACATACAAAGAAACATTAGAAATATGATTAGAGAAGTTTTAATGATCTTAAAAGATGAGAAAGGTGGCAGTGTATCGGTCAGAGCAGCAAATGCCATTAGTATGCTTGATGGAGTAACTCAAAATCCACAAATGCAATCACATATTAGAACTTCACTATGGCAGGTAGTTTCAGCATTAGAAAGTATTAGAGAGTAATGAGCAAGAGAAAAGGATCTACTACAGGTAGATTTATTCTAAAGATGAAGATTTAGTAGGTTTGGGTGGGGGAGGTAGTTTCTCTAGCTTATGTTCGGGATTAGCCAAATAATGCCTGGAAGCTCCCTCTCCACTTAATACAATATTACAATTAACACATCTATATCTTATTGCCAAATCAGATCAACATTAAAACATCAAGCTTGGGAAAAAACCTATCGAAATCACCTTAATTTTATTATTTCTCTATTATCCGGAACACTTGATCTTACCTTTAACCGAGAGTAAATAATACTAGCTATATTTTCTGATTTTGATTTTTCTCCATGATTTACTAATACCCTCTTTGGTTTAATTTTTGAAACAAAAGATAATATCTGATTAAAATCACTATGCCCGCTAAAACCATCAATTTTTTGTTTTGAACATCTGACCGGAACGATTTTCATTTTTCCGTTTTTGTCAACCATGCTTGCTTCTGAAATAGAACCATCCAAAACACGTCTTCCTAAAGTCCCGTTAATTTGATAAGATACAAATATTATTTTATTTTTAGGATTAGGTGAAATTTCTTTAAAATATTCTACTGATGGACCACCCTCTAGCATTCCTGAAGTAGCCATAATTATAGAGGGAGAATCATCATTGAAAACGTCTTCTCTTTTACTGAGACCATTTATTACAGTGAAATAAGACGATTGAAATGGATTTATTCCTTGGATTACAGACTTCCTCACCTCATAACCTAAATAGTGAGCATATGACATATGAATAGCACTTGCTTCTGAAATCATCCCTTCAATAAATATAGGAGATTCTATCAAGCGACCATCTCGCATCTCTTTATCCAGCACTAGCATGATTTCTTGAGCTCGTCCAACTGCCGGAACCGGGATTAAAACTTTGCCGCCTTGTTTTAACGTACTATTAATACTTTCGGTAAAAGTATTATAAACAGTGGACTGATCGGGCATAATATCATTACTTGAACCATAAGTACTCTCCGTGATAATTGTTTCTACTCGAGGATAATTTGAATTTGCGCTATCTAATAACTGAGTTTTTGCATATTTATAATCTCCTGTATACAAAATATTATGTGTTCCAGATATATTTAGATGAACCGTCGCACTCCCCATAATATGGCCTGCATTATTTAAGGTTATTGTAATATCAGGTGAGATATCTGTTGGCTTTCCATAAGGAATAGGTATACAATGTTTAATAATTTCATTTACATCCCTTAATTCATAAGGTAAATAAGTTCCATTACTTTTGCTTATTTTTACCGAATCCATTTGCAATAGACTCATGAGAGGCAACGTAGGTTCTGTACAATATACGGGCCCTCTGTAACCAAATTTAAAAAGAGCAGGTAAAAATCCTTGATGATCTATATGAGCATGGCTTATAATGACTGCATCAAGGTCATCTAAATTAAAATTAAACCAATCTATTCGAGGATAAGCATTATGGTTTTGATTTTCTCCAGGGTTTATTCCGCAATCCAACATCACCTTACTTTCGGGAGTAACTACCACAAAACATGATCTCCCTACTTGCTTGACACCCCCCAAACAATAAATCAAAACCTCTTTGAGATTATTATAATGATATCCATTTGGCCCTAGACTACGATATCTATGAATTGGATTAGCTAAATAATCCTTAGCTAAGGGATCTCTACCAATAGTTTCCTTATTTGGCTGTTCATCAGATTTGATAACATTGTTAGTAAAGAGAGTTGGCCTGAAAATTCTTTTCCCTAAATTCTGGTAAAAGATCTGCCTGTCTTTGGAAGAGAGTTTTAAGGTTGAGTGAATATTTTTAATACTATTAGATGGAATATGTGGTGAACGTCTAGTATGAGTTATCCAGCCTGTAACTTTTGCAATATTTAAAAAAATATCAGGAGTAATTCCTTCCGGATTGTTAACTTCTAAGACCACTTCACCCGTTGCTTCATCGCAGAAAATTACTGATACAGTAATTTCTTTAGGCAATATTTTTGTGATTGCCAAACGACATTCCTCCTCCGTGAGTCGTATACTAGGCTCTGTTCTTATTATAAATCGCTTTTTCAATGATTTTGACAATGCTGAAAGATGTAAGGTCAGTTCTGTCAATGAAAATTCCGGATTCTTTGTATATAGAGCAATATTAGTGCCTTCAAATTTTGCGCAGGTTATAAGAGCTTCCTGTGGAATAGATTGTAAAATCTGTTTTTCTAAATTATTTTCAAAATCAATAGTTTTATTTGAATTAACAATAACATCACTCCTTTCTGAATTGACATTAGAGATATTTTTATTAAGAGATTTATTATTATCTGTTTCAACAATACCTTTTTTTTCGATATTTTCAGTTGTCAATTTATTGCAGATCCCTTTGCATCATAAAAAATATTATAAAAATAAAACACACTCTATATTTTATATTACTCCAACTGAATATTTATATTTTTAAATAAAATCCGCTATTTGTTTTTGTGTTTTAATCTATTTTGAATTATTCTTTCACCTAAATTTTTTAAAATATTATTTTTCAAATGATTATTCTTCGATATCATTATATACCCTGATTTGATATGTGGTCTTCTAGGAAATCTTGCACTGTCATTTATCTGGTCTTTGGGTAATTCATACCCTATAGAGATTGCAGCTTCTACCAATTCTGTAATCAATGGATCGTAAACAGATAATGATTTTGAGAGTCTCCTACCTTTATTCCTTGATAATCCTTTATTATAATAGTCTAACCAAACAATAATGTTATCATAATCTTTCATTTAATAAAATATAATTTATCGAGTTTTTTAAAGTTTAGATTGTATTTTCAAATACTATTTTTTTAACTGATATCTGACAATCGCTAACGATTGGATTAAAAATTCTCAAATCATCACACATTTCTTTGACTTTTGCCTTAGCCTCACCAATATCTCTTGCAAATAATTCAATTTTTAATGACTTTGCAGTCCTTACAGAAGTTATGTTATTGTAACCCCCTCGTAGGATAAGATCATTAAGTATTGTTTCACCTTCGGGATCATTGAGAAAACTTTTATTCTCTATATTGACCAAGGCCATGAATTTATATTCTTTATTCTTATTC
>JBQCGN010000091.1:0-4895 GCA_051955655.1 Candidatus Nitrosocosmicus sp.
CCTATAAAAAAAGAAAGCAATCACTATTTCTTTAAACTATCGGATTTTTCAAATGATTTGAAAAATTGGTTACTGAAAAATGACAACCTTCAAACTGATATCGTAAATTATGTATTAAATTGGATTGAAACAGGATTACACGATTGGGACATTACAAGGGATCTTAATTGGGGAGTACCAATACCTAAAATAAACAACAAACACGAAGATAAAGATAAGGTTTTTTACGGTTGGTTTGATAATCATTTGTGCTATATATCTTCATTTGAAACATTTGCTTCCAGGGTATTAGATAAAGATGGAAAAAAATTATGGAACGATTTTGAAATTTATCACTTTATAGGAAAAGATATAGTGTATCATCACTATTTATTCTTGCCTGCAGTTAGAATTGGAATCAATAGTGAATATAAATTACCCGATAGAATTATTACTAGAGGTCATCTATTATTTCAAAATAAAAAACTGTCTAAAAGTAAAAATTGGTATATAGGCCTCGAAGAATTTGTTAAAAATTTCAATCCGGATTATTTGAGATTTTATTTTTCTTCTATTGTACCTTACTCTCAATCAGACATAAATTTCGACTGGGACAATTTTTATGAAAAGATCAATAACGAGCTAATTTCTAATATTGGAAATTTCATAAACAGGACTCTTTCTTTTACAAAAAAACAATTTCACGGCATAGTTCCATCTCCGAACGAATTAGATGTGAATGATGAACAATCAATAAGCAGAATCCAAACTATTGCTTATGATGTAGGCGAATTAATATATAGTAACAATATAGACAGAGCAATTAAGCAAATCCTACAATTTAGCACTTTTTTTAATCAATATTTTCAAACCAAACAGCCATGGAAGTCAAAATCCACATCAAATAATACTATATGGGTATCTGTTAATGCAACACGTACGCTGTCTATAATTTTATTTCCTTTTATCCCTTTTTCAGCAGAAAAAATTTGGCATCAATTAGGATTTAATGACCGACTAAAAGAACAAAATTGGTATACTGCCTCGGAAATACTCATAGAAAAAGATCATAAAATAAGCGATAACATAGAGCCTATATTTAAAAAAATAGAAAAAGAAGATATAGAAAGGCAAAAAATACATTTACAAAATCCTCCTCAATAGGAAGAGTTAAGAATATAAATAAAATTTTTTTCAATTTGTTTAAGCGATAGAATACATATTGCATAACAATAAATTACCATTAATATCTTACGTTAAATTAAAATAATTACCTTAGATAAATTGTAGAATAAAAACTAAGGAGCAATCAATCTTTAAATGTATTAATGATAAAAAATTAAGCCGTTTTAAGCAATACTAATTCGTACCAATTTTTATCATCGGGAAATTCTTGAACTATTGAAAATCCCGCTCTTTTTATTAATTCTACAATATCACTATTACTGTACTTATAAGAATTCTCAGTATGAATGGTTTCACTCTTTTTGAAATCTATTTCCTTATCTAACGTGGATAAATAGACTTTTTGATCCTTGTTAGATACAATATGCATTTCAACTCTTTTTTTATTCTGATTATAAAATGCTTTATGGGAGAAATTATTAATTATGAAGTTAGCCCCTAGCTCTTTGTTTATCCTATTTAATAAATTTAAATTGAACTGACGAGTAATACCGTTTTTATCATTATACGCATTTTCTATTAATATATCGTCTTTTATAAGATCAAAACCTATCAATAAAAAATCGTTATTAGTCATATTTAACCTAATATTTTTTAAAAAAGTTCTTGCTTCTTCTATTTCAAAATTGCCAATACTTGAACCTAAAAATATAATTAATCTCGAAATGCTGGCAAATTCTACGTTGCTTTCAAATAAAATATTATTACAATGAATCATGCCATCAATGTATTCATATGGAATGCCTTTGACGATAACATTTTTCAAGGAGTTTTCAAGACTAGAAACTACTGATGATAAAAAATTAAACGAAATATCAATAGGAAAATAATACAATGTCTTTTGCTTTTTTAAAATTTCGTTAAACAATAGTTTTGTTTTCCTCGAACTACCGCTTCCCAATTCTATGAGAACAATTTCTTTTTGAATATTATCTATAATGTTTTTTGCGTAATCATCAAGTAGTTTAATTTCCGTACGTGTTGGATAATATTCAGGCTGTACCGTAATTTTCTCAAACAATTCTGATCCTGAATCATCATAAAGATATTTTGATGGTAGTGATTTTTGAGATCCGTTACATAAACCGGTTAAGATATCCTCCTTAAATTCATTTGTACTCTTATCTAAAAACAACTTTATTTTTTTAAAGATAGAAATATAAAGATTTTTGTAAAATTTTTATTCCATGTTCAGTTGAATTGGTTTTAATAAATCAATTTTTTCTATATCTGAACTTCTTTAAAGTTATCAATTCTTTATAAGACCCAAAAATAGTTGCGTCTATCTTATCCAAATTGGTCTCAAAATCTAATTCATCATTTGTATTATGCTCTTTAATTATTTTATAAGTCGATGTTCGTTCTGCAGGGATCTTACCAGATGAGCTAATAAGTTTTTTCATTTCTTTGGGCCTCATTAGCTGTCCATATTGTGAACCTGCTGATGTGGATATACTCTCGTTTATCAAACATCCTCCCAAATCATTTGCACCGGCTCCTAGGATAATTTGAGACAATTTTTGCCCTTCTTTAACCCAAGAAATTTGAATATTTTTTATTAGTTTGTTAAAGAATATTCTTGAGATTGCATGAATTTTCATTACATCAATACCTTCTGCACCTGATTTCATTCCTTTAATCAAACCTAAATTATACATAGGTGATTCTGTATGAACAAAGCTCAATGGAACAAACTCAGTAAAACCCTTTGTTTCTTTTTGGATTTTCCTCAATACGTCCAAATGCTCTACTATATTATCATGTGTTTCTATGTGGCCATACATAATAGTAGAAGTAGTGGGGATTCCAATCTTATGTGCAGTTGTAATTACTGTTATCCAATCTTTAACACTTATTCTTCCAGGTGAAATTTTATTTCTGATTTCTTTAACGAGAATCTCTGCGGATGTACCGGGTAGGCTACCTATCCCTGCCTCTTTTAGCATTTTAAGATAATCTTCAACGGTCGTGTTGGATCTGACAGATGCATAAAGAATCTCTTCGGGGGAAAAGGCATGGATATGAATATCGGGTAATTCTTTTTTGATGGCTTTGCATATATCTATATAAAGATGTCCATCCATATTTGGCAATAACCCCGCTTGAATACAGACTTCTGTAGCTCCAAATTTCCATGCTTCTTTAGCTCTAGATACTATTTCTTCCATAGGTAAAACATATCCTTCTTCTTGTCTGAAATCTCTACTAAATGCACAAAAACCACATTGCTTTATGCATACGTTTGTAAAATTGATATTTCTATTGACTACGTATGTAACTATATTGCCGTTTTCTCGCCTTCTTAATTCGTCTGCAATTAAAAAGATTAAAGAAAGTTCCAGATCTTTGCTATCAAATAACTTTAATGCATCTTTATTTGAAATTTCTTTATCACTGATGCATTTATCCAAAATTAAAGATATTTCAGGATCTATATTTTTTAAAATAGTATCAATATTCATCAAAGTACTCCTCTTTAACTAATCCCTTTTCATCTATTAAAGGTTCAATAAATTCTTTAAGAACTGGAGATACAAAATTATCCATTTTTTTTTGCTCAACAACAAATTCGGGATAAATAGGTAATCGAGCTCTCAGCTTAAAACCTTGAGAGCTTGTAACGGATTTTACCTCCTTTATTGTGGGCCAAGGATATTCGGGATTAACATAATCTGGAGTTAAAGGTGAAATGCCTCCCCAATCATTAATTCCCGCATGAATATATTTGGAGTAAATTTTTGGACTAAGATTTGGTGGAACTTGGATGTTTATATTATTTAACAATATTCTCGAAATAGCTATACATTTTAGAAAATAAGCATCTGATGGAGATGAATTGTTTTCCATGGTAGTTCCAATTTTTGGACGGAAATTTTGAATAATTACTTCTTGTATGTTTCCATACTGTTCATTTATCTTTTTTATGAGTAATAAGGAGTTTATAATATCTTCAAACCGTTCTCCAATTCCTATCAATATTCCAGTAGTGATAGGAATTTTTAATTCACCCGCAGAAATTAAGGATTTTATTCTAACTTTTGGATTTTTGCTCGGTGCTTTTTCATGTGCTTTTCCAACATCTAACAACTTTTCACTAGCGTTTTCTAACATCATTCCAAGACTAACGTTTGTTGATTTTAACATCGCCATTTCTTTTTTTGTTAAACTACCCGCATTAGTATGAGGCAAAAGCCCCGTTTTTTTTAAAATGGTTTCACTTAAATTGGATATTAATTCAACTAATGTTTTGTATCCTAGAGAGTTTAACCATCTTTTAGCTTCGGCATATTTTAATTCGGGACGTTCACCAGTAACTAAAAGCGCTTCTGTGCATTTTAACTTATGACCTGCTTCGGCTATTGATAAAACCTGAAAAGGATTTAACATTATTGCATCGGTGGTAGAAGGTTCTTTTTTATAGGTACAATATGAGCAACTATCTTTACAAAGGTTAATTAAATTAATAAATACTTTTCTGGAATATGATATTATATTAGAACTTTTCTTATTCCTGAAATATTGTGAAAGTTTTAAAAGATCTGCTGGATCAGAGTAATTGACAAAGTTTAGGATTTCTGTTTCATCCAACCACTTATTTTCGCTAATTTTATATAGTATCTCTTGGTTTCGAAACCCTTTTTGATAACTTAAACTATTAGAATTATCGGTCAATCTATAATGGATCAAGAATAATGTATTATTAATAATAAATATTTGCCTTTTATAAAAAA
>JBQCGN010000092.1:0-4840 GCA_051955655.1 Candidatus Nitrosocosmicus sp.
TAATACAGATGAAATAAATTTACAAATAATAAGAGAATTGATTGAAAATCCAAATGTAAAAAGTTCGGAGATATCAGAAAAATTGCAAATTCCATTGTCTACAATACAAAGACGTAAGGCAAAAATAGAAAATTTAATCCTACGAAAAAATTATTATTTTAATTTTTCAGATATGGGTTATCGAACTGCTGATATTTTTTTAAATATTAATAATGGAAAAGTGGTTGAAACAGGAAAGCAAATAATAAAATTATTTGAAAATAATGTTCTGAGGGCAACTTCCCGAATCAATTCAAAAGACAATCTGTGTATTGAAATCATTTTTGAAAACTCTAGAGAACTCCATGATATTTTAGAAAGAATGAAATCTATTGATCATATTGCAAATGTCAGTTTTTCTGAGATCGTTAATGTTTTAGGTGATAATACAAATAGCATTGTATTAAAGTTATTAACGTAGATATTGTCAACAAAAGATAGTATTAAAATTTAATTGTATAAATAAATAATATAACAATTTTGATTCAAGATCTCATCGGATCTATTTTTTTGTTTAAAATAATCTTTTTTTTAAATAAGGATAAAACTAATACATATCTTTTTAATAAATTTACTATAGTAAGTGATGTGCGGCATCGATATTTAAGATAAAGATAAATTTAAATTTCAAGTTCTTTTTATTTTATGATGGATTTTGCCACAGCAAGCAAAAAAAAATAATATGTCAAATGGTGTTGAAAGAGAAGAACAGAGTATCATAGAAAAAGAATATAAAATCATTTTGGACAAAACAAATTTAAAAATAATAAGAGAATTGGTTGAAAATCCAAATGTAAAAAGTTCGGAGATATCAGAAAAATTGCAAATTCCATTGTCTACAATACAAAGGAGACGGGCAACATTAGAAAAAATATCCGTATTAAAAAAAGAATATACTATAGATTTTAATAGCTTAGGATTAAGGATTGCTGAAATATTGGTCGATTTAGAAAATAAGGATTATGAAAAAGTAGTAGAAAGTATTAAAGAAAAATATAGCAAACATATAATTAGTCTATCTCGTAAAATAGGCGAGCCTAGCATTAATTTAGGATTTAAAGTCATATATTCAGATTCCTCACAATTGTTTGATATTTTAGAAGAACTGAGGAAAAATACCTTTATCAAAAAATTTGAATGGTATGAATCTATAAGAGAAGAAAAAGTAAATGAAATTCGTTTTTTAGAATTGTTAAATAAATAATAAAATTAATAAAGCAATTATAAATTTAAAAAAAACAACATATTCTTGTTTTATTAATCATCTTTAACTAAACAGGTTAATCTAAAATACTATAAGAATAGAGTATGTAAGAATAATTTATAGAAAAGATTGAGCAATAATCTATTTTAAAATAATTATAAAGAATCTAAAGGTTTAACATTTCAAAGACTTATGGTTTATACGTGATTATTCAAATTAAGAGCAAAATACTCACCAGTATGATTAAAAAGGTATTATCGTAATATAATAAGTGGTGTGAATAATCATAAAAGTAATATTAAATCTAATATTCTAGTAGATGATCTAGATATTAAAATAATCCATTTAATGACGAAAGGAAATAACAATAAACAAATTGCATCTGAAATAAAAATTCCCTTAAGTACTGTTCAAAGAAGAACTAAAAGATTGATAGAAGATGGAGCAGTTTTAACTAGAACTGAATTAAATTATGAAAAATTTGGCTTTAAGAGAGGCTTATTGCATATTTATGTTGAAAACGGAGATATTGATAAAATGGTAAAAGACGTATCAAAGCTGAGAGGAATATCATCCACTGAAGTTCATATTGGAAATTCAGATATAATAGGAAATGTGATTTATAAAAATTCCATAGAATTGCTAGATTTAATAACGGATGTAAAAAAGATGGAAGGAGTTGAGAGAATAGTGTGGTCAGAGCAAATTTATAGTATTCCTGCAAATAGTATTGAAGTCAACGATATGTTATAAAGGAAATATCCATTATATTCACACCAAAGTTAGATTTAATTTTAATTAAATGGACACTATGTATGGTGACACACCAAAACAGGCATGTATAATCATTTTGTAAAAGGATACTCTAATTCATAATAAACTTTTTAAAGAGATCATTACTAGACATATGTTTATAAGAAAATCAAATGTTGTCTTGACGACCAATAATATATATTTTGATTGTTTCTTAGCCACAGTTAAATTAAAGCATAATCTGCTTATTGTGTTGATTAATGAAAAGCTTAATCAATTCCTTATATGTTTCAATTTTTATTTCTTTTTTCTACCATAAAAATAATTGTCATATCCATGGTTTTATCTTTTATATATTACGTTATTCTTGTCAACAGGCTTTTTTTGAAAGGAGAATAAGATGATATTTCAGTTTTAAGTACCTGCATTATTAAGGATAAAGTTCTTTTGCCTTTGTTGAAACTGGATGCTTTGCCATATGTGTTTACCAATGATACAACACTAACACGCTTATCTAAAAAAAGTATATCTCTTTCAAATGATGTGTCAATCTGGAGGATTTGCTTATTCCGTAATAATTGAAAGCTTAATCAGATATGTGGAAATCCAATCTTAATTAGGGTTTCATTTATGATATATTCTATGTCTTTCTTTTTAAGTTGAATATATCTTCTTATGTGCTTGAGTAATATTTCAAATGGAAAAATAATCTCTTTTCATAATCAAGATGATTGACTTTGAGAAATTATTATTTACGATTAACCATAAAAATAAAAATAGAATTCATAATACACATATTTCAATTACATTTTTTTCTTTTGTTTATAAATGCGATGGATAATTGAGTTAAAGCTGTAGGTTTTGTGCTAAGTGAACAAAAAGTAAAATACACTAAAATTTATAAATTCATTCACTTTTTTTTATTTTTTTTAAATTTTATTTGACTTGAATATGCTGAATATTAATGGTATAAAAAATAATGACCAACATATTTTACAATAGACTCTCAGTTAAAGCTTTATCCTGAAGTTGCCCTTTTTCATTTATAGTTATCGGAAATGAAACTCCTGCATCATACATATATCTCCGTCTATATTTGTATTTTCCAAGATCATCCTTATGAATATAAACAATTTTCTTGTCCTATTTTGTCAACGACCCCATTTTCTTTTTGAAACTGAAGAATTCAAAGACATCATGAAAAAAATTAACGATATCGCAATATCAATTGATTTTACATTTGAAATATGTACATTTAACACATCTAAGAAAAAAGGTGGAAAAGTTAATTCATATCGTCTTGCTTAATTTTAGGTATTTTATCTCTCTGAAATAGTTATATATTTAATAAACAATTTATCTGATGCCAATGCCATTGTCAATTCTTATTGTAGATGATGAAGTTGACCTTGGCCTTCTTTTAAAACAGTTTTTGGACAAGCAAGGTTTTGACGTTATTTATTTTTCCAATCCATTATTAGCATTTGAACATTTGAAAAATAGTAATAGCAACTATTGTTTGATTATTGCTGATTTAAGAATGCCTGGTTTATCTGGAATAGATCTATCAATTAAGATAAGAACTGAAATAAATCCATCAATTAAAATTTTTTTGATTACTGCTTTTGATATTGCAGATTTAAAAGATAATTCAGATTTCATATCTGCAAAAATCGAAAGAATAATTCAAAAACCAATTAAATTATCCTCTTTGAGACAAATAATTAGCCAAACATTTCAAAAACAATCCCTCGAACATCAATGATAAAGATAAAGAAGTTATAAATACCTAAAATATTTTTTAGAAAAGACAATCAAGAGTAATAGAAAAAGAACTCATTAACTATCAAGTTTGCTATATTTGCTATTAGCATTATGATTTTATCTCAATAGATTTGCCGTGATGATCTACTAATTTTTGTCTTTGTTCTTCTGTTAACCTTTTAAAGTCATCTTCATGATAAAGGCAGATACCTTTTAAATTTATATTTTTATATTCAGTAGGTAAAAAAAGTTCATAGTCAACAAGCTCTTTTATTTTATTTTCAAAAATAAAGGCACCGAGGTCTCCTAAAATTGATATGCCCACTTTGTTGTTCGATTTTGCAAGTTCAACCAATTCTATGTTGGATTCATAAATTGACTCTATATCTTCATTTTTAAGATATTTTTCTAAAGAATCAACAATTATCAATCCCTTTTCTTTTTCAAGATTTTCTATATCTTTTATCGCTCTATGACCTAAAGAGAGCGTTTGCCTTACAGATTCGTCTGTTTCATAAAAAGAGGCAATTTGCACAATTTGATTTTTTTCTTTGATATTTTTTTGTATATAATAGGAATAAAATCCCCTTAATGTAATCAAATCAGGATAAATAACCAAGTAATGAACGCCATATTTTTCATTTGATAATGCATTTACAGCCTCTTCTATCTGTACTTTGTTGGTATATTTTTTATTAACGGTAAATTTATCTCACCTTTTTGCCTTGTATTATAGTATTTTATTAAAAAAATATAAATAATACTATCAATTTACTTTTATGATAATATTCGCTTGACTATTTTAGTAATACTTAGCTCTACCACAATGTTTCTTTTAGAATGATTATTATATATTCCATATTTGTTCTTAAGATATTTCTAGGCCTATCTTATTTTTGATTGATGTGAAGATATTACTGTGGAAAATTCTTTTCTGTGTATATTGATTTATTTATGAATGAAATATTTTTATTCATTCCCTATTATTTTATCTATCGTTAATTTATATCTATAAATTCTTTTGCTTTTAGTTTATTTGTTGCTTTTTTTGCGTTATTTTCATTATTTTATTTACTTAAA
>JBQCGN010000093.1:0-3148 GCA_051955655.1 Candidatus Nitrosocosmicus sp.
ATTGTTTGCTTTTTGTATATTTTATTAATTCACCAAATTTATCCATATTCAAAAATTTTTTTGTAACCCATTGATATAAAGCAATAGAAAATGAAGAAGAGTTGGTCGAACCAGAATTAATATTGCTTTTATCTTAATATAATAAATAATCCAATTTACTCTCTTTTTGCCAAGGTAAAAAACATTTAATACTTTTTGATTTATTTATTTATTAGATGACTTGGACAAAAATTGCAAACAAGGATGAAATACATGAAGGTAATGGCAAAGAAATTACTATAAATGGACAAAGAATTGCCCTGTTTTTATCTAACAATAAATATTATGCTATTGAGGCTTTATGCAGACATCAAGATGGATCACTTGCGCCTGGAAAAGTACAAGGAGAGATCGTTGAATGCCCATTGCATTTTTGGCACTATAATATAAGAACAGGAGAATTGCTAGATTATTTGGATGGAGTTAAACTTAATACTTTTAAGGTTGAACTTAGAAAAAATGAAATTTATTTAGACGTTTAAAGATATAATGAAATTATACAATACGCTATCTAATGAGATAGAAGAAATAAAATTTACAGATAATACATTAAAAATATATTTATGCGGCATTACAGTATATGATGATTGTCATATTGGACATGCTAGAACAATAATTATATTTGACGTTTTAAGAAGATTCATGTTATCAAAAAATATTCAAGTTTTGTTTATACAGAATTTTACCGATATTGATGATAAAATAATAAAGAGAGCAAATGCAGATAATACTTCTTTTGATGCAATTGCTGAAAAATACATTAAAAGCTATTTTCGTGATTTTGACTCCTTGAATGTTAGTAGAGCATCCTTCTATCCTAAAGCAACCGAACATATTAAAGATATAGTTGAATTTATTGATAAGCTAATAAAAAAAGATAAGGCATATGTAGGAATTAACGGAGTTTATTATAAGGTAAGATCGTTTCCCTTTTATGGTAAACTGTCAAAGAAAATAAGCGGGTCATTAGAAGCAGGAGCTCGTATAGAAATTGATGAAACAAAAGACGATCCCCATGATTTTGCGTTATGGAAATTCTCTTCAAAAGAACCAAAGTGGAATACTCCATGGGGAACAGGAAGGCCGGGATGGCATATCGAATGCTCCACAATGGCCATAAAATATCTTGGCAATAATTTTGACATCCATGGTGGAGGACAGGATTTAATATTCCCCCATCATGAAAATGAAATAGCTCAATCAGAAGGTTTAACTAATATATGTTTTGCAAAGATGTGGCTTCATATTGGAATGGTTACAATAAAAACAGAAAAAATGTCAAAATCTTTGGGCAATACAATAAAGATATCCGACCTCTTGAAAAAAATTAACCCTAATATCATTCGATTATTTTGTTTATCTTCTCACTATTCTAAACCTCTGGATTATTCTGATGAAATTATTGAAGAGATGCGCAATAAATGGATTCAAATTGAAAATGCTTATTATGAATTAAAATATTGTCTTGATAATAATATAGTTCAAACTTCAACTAAAGTTTTTGATTTTGAATCTTTTAAAAAAGATTGTATCGATATTCTAAACGAGTTTGAATTATTCTTGGAGAATGACCTTAATCTTTCAAATGCATTGATGTCCTTTTTTAAATTTATAGATAGAATAAATTTTATTTTTGCAAATGATCATGGTAATATAGAAGCATTTGATCTTTCCTTTAATTTTCTTGAAAAGTTCATGTTGATATTGGGCTTAAAAGTAAGTCATGTTTCTTCAGAAGAAAAAAAAATTATTCAAAACTTAATAGAAAAAAGAAATAGTTACAGAAAAAATAAAAATTATGTTGAATCCGATAAAATAAGAAAAGAAGCTCTAGCAGAATATGGCATTGAGTTAATTGATCATAAGAATTTTACATCCTGGAAGAAAGTTCGCTAATTTTAAACTTTTGGAAAATTAATATTAACTTCTTCTACCTCCAATATTGGGATATATATAGATAAAGTATCAAGACCGATGTGATCGACATAATTGTATTCACCGGTTAGCCTTTTTAACTGGACAAATTTATTCTGGATTTTTTCAGAAGTTATAAAATAATGAATTGTTGTTCCCCCAAGATTCCCTATATGCAAAAATAAAATGTTATTTTTATTTATATTAATATAGTAAAGCATCGGTATTAATCCAATAGGTGATTGAGCTGAGTATAAAATTACTTTTAACATATCCTCTAATAAATTATATTTGAAAAAGGTTAGGTTTTTGTTATTTTCAAATCCATTATTATTGGAATTAAGTTCATTCATATGATATTTTAATTTTAACATAATGAAGATTTTCTTATGGCTAATAGGCTAAGTATTATTAAAATTAAAGTTAATTTGTTATTCATAATATACTAAAATAATATGAATAACTCTAGACTAAAAAAATTAATTATTGTTGTCGCTTTCTCCATAATAGCTATAACTCTTGCATTCTCTTTTTACTATCGTCAAAATCAAAATGCCCAAAATGATAACAACAATGCGTATGCCAATTTTTTACAATATATAACAGACAAATCTGTCAATTTAACCAGAGCTTACCAAGACGAGATTGCCATTTGGAATGCGCATCAATACTCTAATACAACCATGTCAAAGATAACAGAGGCTTATATTCCAAAGTTTATATCTCAGCTTAATCAATTCAAAAATACTGAAGCACCGGCAAAGTATAGCAAAGTAAAGGAAGCCTATATCAAATCGTTTGACAGCGAAATTAAGAGTTACCGTCTTTTCGATGAATATTTGAAAACAAATAATGTTACAGCAAATAAATTATCAACTGATTATTTATCTTTTGCCTTAACCAATGAAACAATAGCTAGAAACGCTTTTGCTCAGGCCAATAACAGCAGTAATAGCGGGAGATAAGAAATCAAATACTTTTTTCATTCAAGAGCAATATTTTATAATTACAATTATATCAATTTAGACAAACATCTATAAAACTTTGATTTAAATGAATTTTTATTGAAAATAAATTTATCTTTATCTAATCATCTAGTTTGCTTGAATCATAAAGAAAAAAATATTTTTCTTGTATTGGAAACTTATCTTACTGATCCTTCAAATAATAAGGAGTGTAAAGAAGGAATGCTGAT
>JBQCGN010000094.1:0-8849 GCA_051955655.1 Candidatus Nitrosocosmicus sp.
TAATAATGTCATCAACTTCATCTTCTGATAAATCTAAAGTCAGGTCAAGCAAAGATAAAGAATCTGACAAGATAGATGTTTCAAATCAAGAAGTAAGCGGTGGTAGTAGTGGTAGTAGTTCCAACAGCCTAGCATATATATCAAACTATTATAATGATTTTTTTGAAAACTTTAGACAAAATATGCAAAATATACAAAACATCATGGAAGAAACATGGCCAAATTCTGTATTTCCAACTCTTAAATCATTTTCACCATTTGAAGTGTTCGATAGAATGACAGATACCAGAATTCCTCTTTGTGATGTTATGGACAAAGGAGATAGATACGAAGTAACACTGGAAATTCCAGGCATTGACAAAGACAAAGTAGATGTCAAAGCAACAAAAAATTCCGTAACGATTTCCGGCAGACAATCAGAAAAAACCAAAGAAAAGGGGAAAAACTACGTATATAGTGAAAGATCGTACAAATCATTCCATAGACAGATTCCTTTTCCCCAAGAAATAGTGCCATCAAAAATTACCGCCAAAGTTAACAATGGAGTTTTAGAAGTAGATCTTCCAAAAAAACAACCAAGCAGAGCCAATGGAACAGAAGAATACAAAGTCGATATAACCTAACCTTTTTTTATTGCTAAAAAAACAAGATTTAATAGATTAGGGAATTATGACCCCTCTTCCAACAATTTGACCTTGTTTTAGCAAATCTATTGCCTGATTAATTTCATCTAATTTAAATTTTCTAATATTATTTCTTATTTTTCCTTGTTTTTGCAATTCAATTACTTCTCTCAGTTCATTATAGCTTCCCCATAACGAACCACTTATTTTATATTCATTAAGTACAAGTGGTGCAACAGGAACTTTAACAAGATTTCCAAATAAACCTACAACAACAATTGCTCCCCCCTTGGCAAGAATTCTAATTGAATCACTTACTGTATTTTCTGTACCAACACAATCTATTACAACATCTATTCCTTTTCCTGAGGTCATTTTCATCGCTTCGTCTTTAATATTTGCGGTGTTCTTTATTTTAACAACATAATCAGAACCACAACTTTTTGCCAACTCTAATTTTTCATCCGTTCTATCCAAGGATATCACCGTGGCACCCCCTCCCAGGATCTTTGCATATTGAACACCATAAGATCCTAAACCACCTATTCCAAAAATAGCAATACTCTTCCCAGGTCCAAGAAGAGATCTTATTTTCTTTATCGCCCTGTAAGGTGTTAAACCTGCATCAGTAAGAGGGGCTAAATTCTCAGGATTTGCACTAGAGTTTTTGTCAACTTTTACAAGGAATCGATACGAAGGTACAAGTATAAATTCAGAATATCCACCATCAAATGAAGATAATCCAGGCCATTTGGCAAAGCTGCACATCTGTTCATCTCCGCTCTTGCAATAAAAACACGCTCCGCATCCCCAACCTCCAAATATGGCTACTAGATCTCCTGGCTCAAGCAAATCAGATGGAACTGAATTTCCTGTTTCCTCCACCCATCCTGCTACCTCATGTCCTGGAGTCTTTGGAAGTTCAATAGGAATAACATCTTTCCATTCTCCATTAATAAGATGTAGATCGCTATGACATAGACCAGCAGCACCAACTTTTACCAACACTTCTTCACCATGAGCTATTTTCGGTAATTGAATATTATCTAAAGATAATGGTTTTTGATATTCATGAATTCTTGCTGATACTATAGTTCTGTCCATTTGATATTTTAATTAATGTATATAAAAAAAGATTATGAATGGTATATAAATACAATAAATTAATTATCATTTGATAAGAAACTTTCAAGGCCAAAATAATTGTTGTTGATGATGATTACTAGTTTCGCAATCCGTATTCATATAAACAATTTATTTTTGAAGCAATAGACTTTTCAAACAGGTTGATACCTTTCTTTCAGAAGTAATTCTGGCCATAATCGATTTTAAAAATAGATTGATAATTAAAATAAAATAATGAGTAAAAGGAGATGGTGAAATTAATCCAACATTGTTCTAAGAAAAGATATTATATTTTAACAGTTACCAATACAATAATACTACTACTTTTACACAGACGAATTGAATCGGAGCGCAAAGATACTTTATTCAAAGATCTGATATAAGCACGATTCAAAGATTCAAGAAAGGAAATTACAAATATTAGGTATAATCTCTAAGTTGAAGCTGTTGATAAATATTAATAATAATAAAATATGAATACAGTCTTCAATTACACGTTGTTATATTCACATTAAAATAAAGGGATATATCAATTAAATATCTAATAGATCCCTTTTAATATTCATCTTTGATTTATCAAACAGTCTTGAATCCATTTTCTCTACAGTTCCTTTTATTTTAGGAACAAATTCCATTTTTGAAAGTATATCTTTATCCAAGTCAATACCTGGAGCAATCTCTATTAACGCTAATTCAGAGTCAATCAATTTGAAGACACCCCTTTCTGTAATATACATAATTTCTTGCCCGTACTTTGATGCCTGATGTCCACTGAAGGAGATCTTATAGACATCCTTTACGAACTTTGTTATTGAGCCATCTTGAATAATTTTTATTTCATTGTCTTTTACAGTAATCTGGCTTTTTCCGCCTCTAAAAGAGCCTGCAAAATAAATTCTAGGCGCTCCACCTGCTATAACCGGAAAACCTCCAGGTCCAAATATTTTGTTAGGCAACATTGAAGGATTTACATTACCAATTTGATCTACCTGTAAAAACCCAAGAGAGGCAGCGTCAATTATACCACCTTCAAAATTAGAAAACATATCAGGAATTGTAGAAAGGGCAATTGGACTTATAGCCAATCCAAAATCATTTCCAGAAAGGGCCAGCCCACCCCATGGTCCAGATTCCAAAATAGAAACTATAGAATCAGAAACATTCTCTTCAGCTGAAATTGAAGAAATCATAGTAGGTATTCCTATTCCGAGATTCACCAATACAGGAGATTGCTTTTCTTTAAACAATTTTATGAACTCTAGCATTACTCTTCTTGCTATAACCTTTTTATGATCCAGAGATCCTGTAGATGAAATATAGTCAAGCATGTTCTCATTTATAGGAGACATTACCTGGTATGACAACCTTGGATCATATTCAACTGTTCCAGTTTGCCAATGATACTCTCTTGGTGCAACTACAACATTATCCACAAGCAAAAAAGGAACATCAACATCCCTTGGATTTATTGTACCTGACTTTGTTATCCACCGTATTTGTGAAACTACTTTTCCTGAATTTGGTCTTGCCTTTGTGGCTTGAGCAATACTAAGTACAGTTCCCCGTATGCATTCATCAAGCATCGATAAATTACCCATTTCATCGGATATCGAAGCCCTGACTAGTGCAAAATTTGGTTTAGGTGCACGATATAAAAGATAATCATCTCCATCGATATCTAGTACCTCGACTTTGCAAGTTTGATTTTTTTTGCCACTTTCGTTTAAAGCTGCATCGTCTTTCCTAGGATCTAAAAAAGTATCTATACCTATCTTTGTTAAAAGACCAGGTCTGCCTGATGCTATTTCTCTAAACCAATATGCAGTTACCCCAATGGGCCAGCCATAACACTCAATTTTATCTTCAATTACAAGCTTTTGAAACCATGGAGAAAACCCTAAAAAAGGCATTAGAGAGCCCTTGATGAAATCTTGATTTGATTCTTTATACAATTTTTCTGCCACTTTGTCTAATGCTCTACCAGGTACTGCAGGAAGAGTATCGGACATTATAAATAGATTTTTTGGATGGCCTTGCTCTTCATATCGTTTATGCAGTTCATATATCAGATATTCTGGAGTTGTGGCCATATTAAATCCAGAAATTGCAACTATATCATTATCCTTTATTTGGTTTAATACAGCAGTATCAGTAAGTTTTAACATCACAAGATAATATACCCTTAGACATCATTCATAAATTTATTTGCCATAAATCTTCAAGGTTCTAGAAAAACTTTAATTTAACAAGATTTTAAATTAAAAAAAGGCTACAATAAGTTTTAAAACCAATTACAAAATCATTTATTCATCAAAACAGTTATTTTATCAAATCTGATAGTTTAATTCTGTTATTAACAAATAGCAACACTGACATCTAAAGTTGACAAATAAAATAGTGTACTAAAATAAGGGTCACTGATAAAAAATATGGCTATTTCGCATTCTTTTTACTTTTATATCAAATGTCAATGAGATACAAAAAACCTACTAACATTATATTTATTTAATAAGCATTACAGGACAGTGAGCATGTTGTGAAACTCCAGTTGCAATGCTACCCATTAAAGCCCTCTGAAGTCCTGTCCTTCCTCTTGTTCCAAGAACAATTAGATCAATAGTATTATTAGAAGCATAATTAACTATTGCATCAACAATGGATCTAATATCTCTAAAAAATGCTGTTTTAACATCATTAATACCTTGATTGTTGGCCATTTGAATAACTTGATTAAACCATATATTTGACTGATTTTCAACATTCTGTAAGTAATCCTCAATACAGGAACCGGTAAATTCAAAACCATAAGGAATTCTATCAAGGATGTGGATACACACTATTTGTGCTCTTTGGAGTTTGGCCACTTCAATTGCATATTTGGCTGCCCTCAATGAGTAACTTGAACCATCTAATGGAACCAAGATTTTTTTGATTTTTATATTTACATCTTTATCATGTTCTTGTATTTTTTCTGTCGATTGTGATAATTGAGAATCCAATCAATATCCATAAACCATCAGCACTATAAATAGATCTTCTTTGATATTAAAAGTAAAATATATGAATGCTATATCAATACATTTTTACAAATTAAACGAACCTGACCTTACGAACAGAATAATAATGGAATTTAAATGTAAATCTAGTTCAAACAAAATAGCAACTATAATAGTCTTGTTATTTTATCTACTTATTAATTCCTCAAGCATAACAATTGCTTTAATTTTTGCAAAATATAGCTTCATATATGTTTAAGATAAAGATGAAATCTAAGAGAATAACATCAAGATATTTTCCATCTATTTTATCTTTGTTTAATTACATTAATAAAATCATCTTCTGACATATTCTGTTTTGCCTCTATTGCATAAAACTATTGTACAAGGCGATTGAAGTTTAAACTAACATAAATTGAAAAACATATAGATTGAATTAAGATATTAATATTTGATGTGACAGCATATTCTTTTGATCAAAAAAATAATAATATAATAAATTTTCGAGACGCGTTTATAAAACTATTATCTAGTACATCGTTATTCAATGAAAAATTATCAGATACATTTATTCAAGCAAATATAGAATCTATAAAGAATGCGTTTCAAGGTAACAATATTACCAAAGACATTCCAGAATTAGAAAAAATTTTGAGGCAAAGAACAAATCAAATATTCAATGAAAGATTTAGAGATAAAGATATTGTTAGTTCCATCTCTAATATTATATCAAGTTATTCGTATTTATCAAAGGTATCAGGTTACGGTCAAGTATATCAAAATTTTTCTAATATGCTAGCAGCATGGAATAACAACTATATAGAACCGATAAGAGATAACTTTTGGAGAACGCCCTCTAATAAAATTGCCAATCTGGAAAAATTCTCTTTGTTTCATTATGATAGAACCATTTACAATAATAGTGACAGCATTTCTGACTCTCCAACAGTAACCACGCCAATTCTTATGGTATACGCTTTCATTAATAGACACTATATTCTTGATTTACTACCTGAAATAAGCATAGTTAAAAATTTGCTTAAACAAGGATTTGATATATATGCTACAGATTGGGGCACTCCATCTATTTATGACAAGGATCTAACTATTGGTTATTTTGTAAATAACTATTTGGACAAATCAGTTGATTTAATAAGAAAAAGAACTGGATGTGATAAAATTTCATTATTTGGTTATTGTTGGGGTGGCGATCTTGTGCTTATATATGCAGCACTCCATCCAGAAAAGGTAAAAAACATAATAACTGTAGCTGCTCCAGGCGACTTTAGCCTTGATGATACACTTTTAAGCACATGGTCTAAGGAAATAGACGTAGATATTGTTTTAGACGCATTTGGGAATGTACCTTCAATACTCTTTAATTCAGCCTTTTATTTACGTAACCCTGTTGAGAACATAAACAAATACCCATATTTTTTTGAACATCCTCATGGTTTGGAGACAACTTCAGAATTTTTTGCAACAGAGATATGGCTACATGACAGCCCTCCTGTAATAGGCGAAATTTACAGAGAATTTATAAAACAAGGCTATCAGCAAAACCTGCTTATAAAAAATCAAATGATTGTTAATGGAGAAATAGTCAATTTAAAAAATATAGACATGCCATTTTTAAATATAACAGCAAAGAATGATGATTTGGTGGCACCAAGATCAAGTATTGCTATCAACAATACTATTGGTAGCAAAGATAAAAGTGTTATAGAATTTCCATCTGGTCATGTTGGCCTCATAATTGGTCAACGAGCACATAAAGAAGTATGGCCCAAAGTGGGCGATTGGTTAAAACATAGATCATGAAGAAGTTTTATAAAAAAAGAAAAGTGAAAAAATAGTCAGCATGTACACATCCGATATCAAATACAAAAACAACATCATCCATATTTAATTGAAAGAAATAGAAACTTGAGGATCAGAATAGATTTATAAATACAAAAGAAATAGGATTATCAATAAAAAAAGATTAAAAACTTTGTATTCATAATATTATTAATTGAAATAAAAGATCCAAATATAGTCGTTTTTAAATTATCTTAGTGTTTGAGTTACTAACAAAAAATTAAAATAAAAATACATCAACGACAAAATGCATCTACATTGAAATGCTACATCTATTTGGACCCATTTCTAAATCAAAAGATTCATCTAATTTAGGAGCGGGCTTTTTACCGCTATTGATCTCAATAATATCTTTAAAGTTAGATGGAGCGGGAGTAACCATAGAAGAAACTTTTTCAATAAAGCTTTGTTTATCTAATTTCAAAAGTTCGCTTCCTTTTTTTTCTATTTCCTCTAGAGTAGATGATATGAGCTCATATGAGGGAGCATCTTTGTCAAAATGTGCAGGAAACACAATTACATCTTTTGGTAAACTTAATAATTTATTATGCAATGTATCATATAGAACGGATGAAAATTCTTTTGCTTGATCTCTTAGATCAGGTCTTCCTATTCCATTAACAAACAAGGTATCCCCTGTTAGTAATAACCTTTTATTATCAAGATTTTCGTTACTTTCAACAAGAAAAGAAAGGCTGCCAGCAGTATGACCTGGAGTGTAAAGTATCTTTATATTAACAGTACCTACATCTAAAATATCCCCATCTTTAAGTTGTTGATATTCGCCTTGCTTATCCACATAACTTTCATAACTGCTTTGATAGTATTTAGCTCCAGTTAGTTTAGATAACTCCTTTGCAGCAGACACATGATCAGCGTGTTGATGAGTATCAACGACCTTTGATATCGTTGTTCCAATTTCAGTTGCTTTTTGCACATAGTCATCAACAGGATGAACAGGATCGATTACAATAGATTGACCAGATGAATCAATTAAATAAGAAATACACCCTTTACCAATACGCCTAAACTGCATTAATCTTATCCTTGTATTTTTGCTACTACCATTATACTCGGCTAAAGCGTATTCAAAAGAAAAGCTCCATGCTTTTAGGCCACCTTCTAAGGAGGATGCATTATATCCATATCTTTCAAGGGCCAACTTTGCAATAGTCGACATATTACCACGAGGGCAAATTGTGACTATTTTTTTATCTTTTGGAATTAGACGCAGGGATCCTTCTTCAGATAATTTACCTAAAGGTATGTTAATGCTACCATCTATATTCCATTGCTTAAACTGATCAGGTTGACGTACATCCAAAAGAAAAATATTTTGTTGTTTGTTGTTTGTTGAAGAACATGAATCAAGAATCATTTTGAGTTCTGTCGGAGAAATATCTTTACCAGGTTTTGACGCATCAAATTCCCATTTCCAAGAAGAAATACCATCTTTCAAATACTTTGCATTTAATCCAATTTGCCTCATCATCTCAGATATTTGTTTTGGGTAGTTTTCATCGTCTGCTATAAGTATTATTTCTACATCCTTTGGCAAAAGCGGCATTATCTTTTGTTTTGATTCTTCATTGCATACAGCAAAAGCAGAACCTGGAATATGTTTTTGCTCATACTCAAAAGAATTCCGTATATCAAAAAGCATCAATGGCTCTTTGTTATCTAATTTTATTTTTAATTCATTAGCAGTAATATAATTTTTGTAATCTTGATACATCTTTTATATAATATATTATAGTGATTCATATAATTATATTTGTGACAGAAGAAGAGCAAATATTGAAAATATAATTTGAAAATTAAATTTAAAAAAAAGGTACAAATACAAGAGAAAATGCATTTATCATTACCAACAATTAGTAATATCATTAAGAAATTGAAAAGGGAATGTTAAATCAAACAATTTCATCAAATAAAATAAATATTAGTTAATCTTACTACATAAATCTGGTTTTTTCCACTTTCCAACTATACTGGCATCAATTTTATAATTTTCTTCAGATTCTTAAAACCCATATTGAATGAATAATATTGGATAAGTAGCAGAAATTGAGTGCTGAAAATCAAGTAAGAAATAAAAAATGTATAGATTATTTTGCGATATCTGCAACTGCAGTAACATTGGATGTGCCTATTCTAGAGAAGGAAACTAATTCTGAGAAATTAAATGGATGGGATTCTCCTGGTTTAAGTACAAATGCAGTTGGTGTTATATTTCTCTCAAATT
>JBQCGN010000095.1:0-5017 GCA_051955655.1 Candidatus Nitrosocosmicus sp.
GTAAAGGCAATAGATCGTTTCAATTACTAAAATAGATCTATTTTAGGAGTAGTTTAAATGCATGATTGGGAGATCCTGTTTTAAAGTATAAGGTAATCCATAGAAAAGCAAGAGGTTCCAATAGGCGAGATTCTTCAATTCCTCCTACATCTATTGCTTCCCATCCGTTAGTCGTAATAATTTTATCAGTAACAAACTTTTTCGCCTCATCGTCATTTCCACAAATAAACATTGTGGGAGACTCCCCAATTGGAAAAGAGGGATTAATAAAAAAACGATTTCCAACTGTATTAAAAGCTTTTACTACTCGAGAAGCAGGAAGCATTCTTTGTATTATTTCGCCTGCAGAGTCAGAAAATCCGGTGGCTAACTTGGGCGGCATGCCTTTAGAAAAATCAAGAGGATTGGTCACATCCATTACAATTTTTCCATCAAAATTATTTTTGCCTGCCATCTCGATCGCATTTAAGGTACCTGCCCATGAAGTTGCTATGATTACAAAATCACCAAATCTTGCTGCATCCATAAATGTTCCCGAGTGCGCTCTTTTGCTTTCATCTCCATGACTATTGATCCATTGTACAACTTCTTCTTTTTGTGGATTACGAGAGCCTATTTTTATGTCATATCCAAGATGAATAAGACCATCACCTAACATTCTGCCAACTTCCCCTGAACCAAGAATGCCAATTTTCATTTGATCATAATATAAATAATAGTTTTATTAAAGATTGTATTTTAGACAAAACCTAGCTCTATTCTCTAGTAATAACATATTTTAATACAAATTAAAACAAGCACAAGAAAAAGGATAATTTGTTAAATATAGATCTAGCTATTTATCACATAGAATTTCTAAAACATTTCATTTTTATTAAAAAAATATAAATGGATTAGATAGCAAATTGTTTAGCAAATATGATTACGGTTGACAATAACTTTTAGTTTATTACTAATGCGATTCATGATTATGCTTATCTAATTCTTCTACAGAATCAAAAGAAGCACCGCATTGACAATCGAATTTTTTACTATCTTGGGACATTAAAAACTATATGTTATCAAACCTTAAATAGATATAGCAACTGCTTCTTAAGCAATTAAATCAAAATTTTAGATATTTTACAACAGTTATTGAATATATTACTTGATCTAGAGATCAAGTAATTTTAACGATTAAAAAATTAATATTTTTTAATACCTCGTTGGATGAACCATATCCTTTGGGTTAACGATATAATCGTATTCTTTTTCAGATAAAAAGCCTAATTGAACAGTTGCTTGCTTTAATGTAATTTGTTCTTCAAAGGCTTTTTTTGCAATTTTTGCTGCTTTATCATATCCAATCTTTGATTTTAGGGCGGTTACTAACATTAATGAATTTGAAACTAGGTTATTCATTCTCTCTACATCTGGTTCTAGTCCTTTTGGCCCCTTGCTGCTTGTCTTTTCGTATTCTGTGTCATTAATGCAAAAGTCACAAAAAGAGTTGCAAACATCCGACAAAAGTTGTATGGACTGTAGTATATTGAATGTTATTACTGGTTTATAGACATTGAGTTCAAAATTTCCTTGCGATCCTGCCATCCCTATTGCCATATCATTTCCTATTACCTGACAGCAAATCATAGTCATTGCTTCGCATTGTGTTGGATTGACCTTACCAGGCATTATAGAAGAACCAGGTTCCTTTTCGGGTATACGTATCTCTGCAATACCACAACGAGGTCCAGAAGCTAGCCATCTGATATCATTTGCTATTTTCATCAAAGCACATGAAAGCGACTTTAAAGCACCGCTTAAATGTACAATAGGATCATGGCTTGCTAGAGCGGCAAATTTATTTGGAGCGGAGCGGAAAGGTAGACCGGTTTCTTTTGAAATTTGCAAAGCCATATGTTCTCCAAATAAATTGAAAGAGTCCAAACCAGTTCCAACAGCAGTTCCTCCTATAGCGAGATCAAATATATTGCCAAGTGATTGTTCAATATATTTATAACACATATCAAGTTGAGCTACCCAACCAGATATCTCTTGTCCAAAAGTTATAGGAACAGCATCTTGAAGATGTGTTCTACCTATTTTAATAACGTCCGCATATTCTTTGGATTTGTCATTCAATAATCCACGTAATTTGTTTATGCTATCTAATAGAGGAGTTCTCCTCCTAATTTGATCATTTAGATTATCGATTACATAATTAAAATGCTTCAATGATAGTAAAGGACTCCCGATAATAGTTAAGGCTACTGCAATATGCATAGCTGTTGGAAACACATCATTTGAAGACTGTGACATATTAACATGGTCATTTGGATGTATCTTAGTTTCAGAATTCAATTGATCTCCAAATAATTCATTCGCTCTATTTGCAATCACTTCATTAACATTCATATTAGATTGCGTTCCGGAACCTGTCTGCCATACGTATAGTGGAAAGTTGTCATCAAGTATCCCAGATAGTATTTCATTTGAGGCTTTTATGATATTCTTTGCTTTATCTTTTGAAAGCAATTCTGAATTTGAATTTTCTCTTTTATATTCTGAGTTAGTAATGGCCGCGCATTTTTTTATTAATGCTATAGCATATATTACTTCAATTGGCATTTTATCATTACCAATTGAAAAATGGTGCAATGATCTTTGAGTTTGAGCTCCCCAGTATCTATTAGAAGGTACACCAATTTTTCCCATGCTATCATATTCAAATCGAACTTCCGAAAACTTGTCTATTTGAGAATTGATTTTATTTTGCAAATTTTTATAATCTACTTCTGAATTCAACTGCTTATTTTTTACCAGATAATTATTACTGTCGTTGGAAAATTCTCTAATTGTATTGAATAATTGATTTAAAAGTTTACCCTCTTCTTTTGTTAAATCTATTGTAGTCATACTTAATCTATGGAATCATACCAATAAATAACCTGCGCAACAAAACCGTTTATTCTATTACAAAAAAAATTATAATTAAAGAGCATTTATTATTATTTTTTTGGGCAATCCAAATATTGTTACTTTAATAGGGACATTTTATATAAATATTATAAATATAGTTAACAATAATAATAATAATAATAATACAGACATGAAAGAACAAGAAAAAGATAAACAAAATCACAGTGTTCAAGATAATACTGAAAGTGAAATTTTAGAACAAGGTGACATATATTTCTTTTACCGCCCAAAGAAAAATTCTCCTGAGGTCAAAGGAATGGATGATGTTAGAAGATTTTTCATGGTCACTGCACCAGAAACAACACCAGAAAATAAGCAAAATTCCAGCGATGACAAAAATCAATTCTATAGATTGTTCATCATAGGTAAAAAATCCCTTCCAGAAATAAGAAAAAGTGAAGCTCGATCCTCTGAGCGTTTCTGGGCAAGAGTTGGAGGAATTTTCAAAGAAAAGAAAGAGATTACAGATGAGCTTTTTTCTGATGAATTTAGAAAAGGCGATGTTGCCAGACCGGCTGGAATAGGAAAGTATGCTATAGTAAAGCATCAAAGCCATGCCGAGCTTGCATATATATTAGAGAATCCTAATGAGCCCGGAGAAGCACAGAAAGAGTTTGGAATTGAAAAAGAGGCTAGTTACATAATATCAGTTATAAATCCAAAACAACCCACACCTGAAGGTTATCCAAGTTCGGAAGAATTGCCGAAATATCCTGAAAAGGTATTAAGAGAGTTTGATAAAAACGAAAATTTTGTCTCGCTTTCAAAAGATACCGATTTTATTAATTATTTAAACGCTCAAGTAATTCTGATTGGAGCAAGAGAAGGAAAAGACTCCATAAAGAAGGAGTTGGGGATCGATATCGAAGACCTCACTTCAACCAAAACAAAAGATATTTTTAAAGAATTGAATATTAAAAAGGGACAGATTCCGACGCGTCCGCTTACTGAGGGCAAACTAGAATAGCACTGGTATCATACATAGTTGAATTAATAGTTCTCATTTTTTTATTTATAGAACTTTTCCATATCCAATATCATTTGTAATAGCGTTTATCAAAAACAAATAAAAATTAAATAAAAAAAATTCAGTTTCAGAATATTTAATTATTTAAACCTAAGATACGCTAGATTCAATTTTTCAAGATGATAACGTTAACCCGCCATCCGCGTAAACGGTTGTTCCAGTAATATAGCTTGCATCAGGGGAAGCTAAAAAAAATGCAACCTTGGCTATTTCTTCTGGCTTTGCAATTCTATGCATAGGTATCTTTTTTTCTTCCTGTTTTTTCTTTTCTTCATCTTCCAGTTTATCTTTATTCATATCAGTAGCTATAGCCCCCGGAGCAATACCGTTAACTCGGATGCCTTTATCAGCAACTTCTAATGCCACATTTTTGGTGAACATCATCATACCCCCTTTCGACGCAGCATATGGCGCGGATTCAGGTTGAGGAATTGATTCGTGTACTGATGAGATATTTATAATAGAATAGCTATTATGGTCATAATCGGGATTATTTTCTAGCATGTGTTTTAGTGCTTCTCATGTACATAAGAAAGTGCCCTTTAGGTTAATATCAATTACCTCATCCCAATCTGCAACAGTAAGTTCGCTTGTTTTCTTTGAGGCTCCTCCTATCCCTGCGTTATTGATTAATACATCAATTTTTCCAAACTTATTGATTGTCTCTGCAATTAGCCGTTTACATACCTCCTCTTTAGAAATATCCCCTACAACCGAGAAAATTTTATTGTTATTTTCTGTGATGGTTTTTGTATTTCATTATAAGTTTGATTTAGTTCTTCTTCATCCCTTGCATTGATAACGATGGAATATCCGTTCTTAGCAAATTCTTTAGCAATAGCTTTTCCTATACCCTTGCTTGAGCCTGTTACCACAACTACTTTAGCGTTATTCTTGATTGCGTTACTATTCTGATACATTTAATAAAGTATTTTAAAAACAAAGTATAAATCCAATAATTCATCAGATATTGTAATATATTTAGTTGTAAGAAAAAATTTAAAATGACAAGCTGGCAAAATTATATTATTC
>JBQCGN010000096.1:0-3109 GCA_051955655.1 Candidatus Nitrosocosmicus sp.
ATAGCAGTTCTGATAAATTACAGAATGATGGGCCAGCATCACTAAAATCAATACAAAATTACACTATAAAATGTAATCATTTCTGATTATGCAAGATCTTATATATAATTACATGATGGATTTTATCTTTGATTTTAGCGGATGGTGTTTAATCTCGATCAACTATGTGAATTTCTTTTTTATCTTGCTAAATTAATTTATAGCATTAAATGAATATTACTAGAGCATTCGTCGAATATACTAATACTCTATTAAAGACGGATACTGATATATTCTTCTACTATGATCTATTCTAAACACAATATTATCATATTGTCAAGTTCTATTGTGACGCTTTTTTTATTTGTACTAATTACTAATTCCTTTCATAATGTAAGTGCTCATCAAAAGCAACTGTTTTCTGCTGGAGGCAAAGATTATTTACTTGTGGTCGGAAATGCAAATGAACCTGTATTTTTAGACGATAAATCTGGAGTAGAGATGTTTGCATATATTCCTTTAAATAAAACAGATCCTCTTAATACGGATCCTACTAGCACAAAACCACTTCAGGGATTGGATCAAACCCTCAAAGTAGAAGTTTCTGCTGGAGGTAAAACAAAAGTACTAGATTTTGATCCCCAAGAAAATGATCCAGGCCACTATATAGCTACATTTTTCCCTACAGTTCAAACAACATATAAGTATCGAGTATTTGGAAATATAACTGATAATACACCAATAAATTTGGCATGGACATGCAGTCCTGTATCTGTAAGTGAGGATGCTGTTGTATCGAATTCTACTCAAAAGCTTACTAATGGCGTTTTACTAAAATCTATTGTTGGAGGATTCTCCTGTCCTGAACCTAGGGCCAATAAATCATTTCCAGAGACATATCCACCATTTGCAGAAATGAATAGTAAAATAACTGATATGCAAAAAGAGATCAGCAGCAGTAGCCAGACAAACCAAAATAATGTATCAAACATAAACTCTTCTAAATCTGTTGCTACAAAATAAAGTTAATAATATGTTAAACTGTTTAAAAGAAAAAAAAGAAGATGAATTACTAAAATTGTCTGCATCTTTTATTTTTGATCTAAAGAATATTCGTCTTGAGTGTCAAATTTAATTATAAAGGAATAAGAATTAATGTGTATACATCTCGTCTATTCAAAATGTTATATATTCATAATATGTTGATATCTCAAGGATGTTTCTATTTATAGTTGTCAAAATGTAACCCTGACGGTTATACTAAAAAGGTGGTTTAATAATGTCAGCTAGTTTTAATAAAAAAAGAGACAAAAGAATACAGCGTCAAATATTGTTTTCTTTATTTTTATGTGTAGCCATAGTATCTTTATTTGTAGTATACATTTTGCTATCTCTTCAAATTAACATTCATTATGCTTACGGACATGCGCTTCCTGTAAGTTATTCTCCTGCCCCAAATTCCATAATTAACAGAACTGATCTGATTCCTTCAAAAGTGATCATATCTTTTTCTGAAAGACCCGATCCTAAGGTTAGTTCTATTGAGGTTTTAAATTCAAATAATCAAAGGGTGGATAATAATGATTTTAAAATTACTGGTCAGCAAAATAATAGACAAGCATCAATATCTCTTGATAAAAATAAACTAACAGAAGGTATTTACACAGTATCTTGGCTGACCATGTCAGCCGATGATGGTCATATAGCGAAGGGATCATATATATTTGGAATTGAAAATGTTGGTGGATCAACCTCTACTTCTACTAATTCTTCAGTCACATCCAGCAAGAGTAATAATAAATTCAATGTTTTATCACAACAAAATCAAATAAAAACAGAGGCAGTGACTTCTGATATAGATGGCTTAATAAAATGGCCTTTAATTGTTGCTCAATCTGCAATTGTAGGGGGCATAATCTCGCATTTATTTTTATGGACTAATAATAGAATTATAAATAGAATTTTGGTATCTGCAACTAAAGATAAATCTGTCTTAATTAAAGATGAGGATCATAAAAACATTAAACAAAATAAATCTCCCGATCCAGGAGATACCAATTCAATAAATGCGACTATTTTTAAGCCGTTGAAGGTGTTTGTACTGGTTCTTTGTATATGTTCTGCGTCTGTATTTATTTGCGGAACGACTTTAATCTTCTTGCAGATAATTGATTTATCGACTTCAAATTCGACTTATTTGTCCATTTTTATCTCTTTATTGAATGGTCCTGCTGGCCAAGTATGGATAATAAGAAGCCTCATGTCATTGATAGTCATTGTTACATCTTTATTCTATTTTTATACAGAAAAGAAAAAAATAAAAAGCGAAATTAATGGAAGAAATGGAAATTCAAAAATAGGAAACAGTTCTAATTACGGAATTAAAAGAAATCCTTTTGTATTTTCTCTTTTTATTGCCTTGGCCGCCGGAGCTGTATGTATTTTTGCAAATAGCATGACCAGTCATAGTTCTGCAGTTACCTTTCTTCCTTCTCTTGCAATATCTTTAGATTGGTTACATTTCATGGCAGTTTCTATATGGGTTGGAGGGTTATTCTATATCTCAACTGTACTTTTAACGCTCGCAAAAAGCAATATACTTGTAGACTCGATTAAAATTAAAACAAAACCAGATAATTTATCAAACACAACAACAACAAACTATTTTTCTTCTACCTCCGAAATCTCAAAAAACAAAAATGAATATCAGTCGACTCTGCCTGATAAGGATCCATCTGCTACCAATTCTTCTCCACATACTAATGTAAGCAGAAATTTTTTGCCTATTACAAAAGGGGACTATTTCCTTGCACTGTTGCTTCCAAGGTTTTCTCTTTTGGCTACTATATCTCTGGGAATAATTGGCGTTAGTGGGCTTTATATGGCTTGGATACATTTGCATAGCTTTAATGCATTATTTGATACGCAATATGGGACCACTCTCATTGTAAAGTTGTTAACTATATTGCCCGTAGTTATATTAGGAGGCTATCATCAATTGATACTTCACAATTATATGTTTAATCTGGCTTATATCTCAAAAAAAAGGGGTTATGTCAAAGAAGAAAAAGTAATGTCATATAAAGAGAAAAAAGGACTTGGATTTCTATCAAATAAAATCAAGACGATA
>JBQCGN010000097.1:0-3207 GCA_051955655.1 Candidatus Nitrosocosmicus sp.
TAATAAGTGAGTATCCTAACATTGACGATTTGATTGATCCACAATTTGTAAATGCATTGTCAAAAGAAGATAATGTTTCAAGCTTTCAATAGTAAACCTTCGCTAACATTAAATGAAAAGTTTAATAATATTTCACATACTAGAGGAATAGTTTCTATTGCTAGATCTGCTGATTCTAATAGTACAGGTTCACAATTTTTTATTGTATTGAATGACTCTATATTTTTGGATAATCAATAATACTGTATTTGGAAAAGGGACACAGAAAATGGATGTGATAGATAAAATAGCCAACGTGCCAACTAATGAATTGGATCAACCAATAAATACTGATTTGGCAAGAATAATAAAAATAATTATAGAATAGGATTTATTTTCTTTATTTTAAACTAACAGAATACTCAATCTTCTGTTTTTAAAAATTAAATGAGAATGTATACCGTTTAATGTATTTGATCTTTAGCCATATACAGTTGATAAACTATACCAACAAAGAAGGAAACTATTTGGTATTCCTGAGATTGATAACCTATTGACTTTTTCAGATAGAAAAAATATTTGTATAGGTAAAAGTTTAGATAAAAGCAACAGTTTATTATATTCCTTTATAACAAAATTTTGTGTTGATTTTTGTTTTGAAAAGGATATAGAAAAAGGAAATAGACAAAACAATAAGACAATCCTAATAGATGCAGGAAGTGGTAATAATCTTGGGTATATTTATATTCATTTAGTTAACAGATCTCTAGAAAAGGAATTTAATATCCACAAAGTTTTAGACAATGCAATCATAGCAAGAGCATTTACCTTCTATCAGCTTGCTAATATCATAATTAACGAAATTCCAAAGTTAACTGATGATTTAAACTGTAAAGTTCAGATAATTGTCACAGATCTATTTGAAACTTTATTTTCATCCTCATCTATCTCAAATAATAAAAAAGATAGAAAGGATTTAAAAGATTTTAACGAAAATGAAAAATTGTTAAAAGAGATAGTAGAGAATCTAGTTCATCTTTCAGACAAACACTTTGTAATTGTAACCTATCAAGATATTGATAATTTGATAAAAAGACCAATAACCTCTAAATTTAAAAATGTTATAGAGATGAGTAAAGTAGGATACACCTTAAAAGGAAAGGAGAATAATAAAGATACAGATTTACAAATGAAAATTGACCCATTACCTGACAATCTTATTGACGAAATTAGTTTCAATGAATAAATATATCTAATCAATTTAAAAATGATTTCGAAAGAAAACACAGTTATAAAGCTAGAAGATTTCTTTCCCACAGCATTAAATAGCTAAATAATCGAATAGGAGAAAAAAGATTGGTATATGAAATGGAGTTAAGAAATAAATAGACACACAAATAATGCCATTGTCAATAAAATTCAGATAAAAACCAACTATCTTGTCTTTAAAGGTATTATGCAGTATTTTAGTTGGGATATCATCATTTATCATTTTGACAATGCCTATATCTCATAATTAGTTATCCTCAAAAGTATTCATTAATGGTGGTAGCGATAGTAGTATCTATAGTTATAGTGGTGATGGGGGTAGCAGTAATGGCCTACTATCACAGATTCCATCAAATTCTACAGATTTTCCATCTCCTTCGGATGCTGTTTGCATGTAAATAACTTTTGTTCAGTCAAATAAAGATCTTTCCTGTTAGACTTGTAAGATTTTCTTGCAAATCAAATAGTGTTGTTTGCCCTATTCCAAGGTTAGAGGGTGTGGGCAATGCCTGGGTCAATCCATTGGTGTTTCCTTGTGCACCATATAGATGTAAAATTACTCTAACGTTGTTGATTGGGTTGGATGCAATGTTTTGAGATTTTAATTTCACTACATCTTTGATATCATTAGAAAAATATAAAAAATTCAAATGAAATAAGAATACATATTGACTAGAACCATCATTATCATTCTACTACTGACAGTTTCCATACCATTCAGCATAAGCATGCTATCCATCACTCCTTCAGTTTATCTTATTACTCAATATCCCCAAGCACTGGCACAAAATTACAATACGTCTGCTAGTGTGTCTCCTCCTAACACCTCAACAATGGATAAACAAAGCAACTCGAGCATAACCCTTGGAAATCCAATTTTTACAGAATATGATAAAACAACGCCTCCAAAACCCTCAGTCGTCAATGGTACAGATGGATTGCAGGTATCATATTTAGGAAGCGGGGTAGTAAGAGGTATGAACTTTACAGCTAATGGAAGTGTCTTGATCGTACCTAGAAGTGATGGCTTTGCAGACCTAAGAGGTCATGCAGTTATGTCTACAGCTAATGGGGAGAAGGGAACATACAATTTTTACTCTCTAGGACGTCAAGATGCTAATGGATCAGCAAAGGACAAGGGTGTTTTATTTTTCCAAACAACTTCTAATGGTAAACTTGGCATTATTAATGGTCTGGTAGTGATATTCAAAGACCAAATGGATACCGCAGGAAATGGCATCACTAAAGGCTGGGAATGGAAATAATAAGACAAGACAATAAAGCCTCATGATACAAAGTGGCATATTAAAATAGAAAGAATAGTTGCAGTATTTGATACAATTAAAGGTTATCAACTGGATAAAGTATTATTTATACACTCATAATGAAAGCGTTTGATAATAGATCTGCAGTTGAAGAATACATGTCTACTCATACCATGGGCTATTCTACACCTGACTTAATACTAAAAGAATTTGTTTTATGGTTATGCGAAATGGTAGATGAACCTAATGGGAAAGAAAATATCCCAAGGATAATGCGCTATCTTAAAGAAGTAGAAGAGAGGGATAAAGATGGAAAAAATTTATCTCAGACTTCTATACCTAATCTATTTAATACTATAACAGAGCCAAGTATATTAAATGATTCAGACAAACAACCAACTGATAATACCCAACAATCTCAATTTTGTATCGAATGTGGTTCAAAACTCAATCTAAGATCAATGTTCTGCACTAAATGTGGAACAGAACAAGTAGAAGTTTAGAGAATTGGAAAACGACCTATGTCGTTGATATTGTTGTATCAAAAATCATAATCTTTTACCGTTTAAATTCAAAATATTTTTCAAATGAAATTATTTTTAAAATTAAATTATTTGCATCTCCATAATAAATTTTGTTTTATCATAATTTTTGATTCTCCTTTTTTCTTTAATATAATTAGAAAAATAACATT
>JBQCGN010000098.1:0-3122 GCA_051955655.1 Candidatus Nitrosocosmicus sp.
GAATAACTTTATCTACAACAATTTAGGTTACACGACTTAGGCAAATTTGATTACAGACCTAAAAAAATTATAATCTTTTAAAATGAATAATAATTAAATGGTTTTCGCCTATCTTTAAGTTATTAATCTCTATGGATGTTATATTAAATAGTGTTTAGAATTTACTTCATAAATAAAAGCCAGTAATGATAGATAGAGCAATTTACCGAATAAATGATGATGGTAAAATTAAAATCTATTTTACTGTCCAGTCTATAGGTATATCTTGGTAAAGACCATTTGGCAATACTCTTCTTATCGATATTGGCAGAGTCTTTTTGTCTAATTCAAATTTTGCTATTAATATGGTGTCAGTTAAGTCTACCGGAATTTGACTTAGCGTTGGTGCTCCTAAAGAAAGTTGCAATGATCGAGCACCTGTAATTCTAGCCTTTTCGAATCGAGTTAATCTTGGAGGACCAATAACAATTTCATTATCTTTGGAAAAAACCTCTTTTAATTTAAATTCTGTCTCTGCATCATATATGTTGTATTCTTGAACTTCTTTAATTTTATCCTGATTGTGTTCAAAAGAATTTGAGTCGTTAACTGCGTCACTAATTTGGTCTTCTGAGTCCTCCTGATTCTTTTTAGTTGTTGATTTCTTTCTTGCCCTTTTAACAGCCACTGTTATGAAAAATCATTAATTTATATAATTAAATGTTGCTGAAAGTTCATATTTATAAACCTTTTAGATTCCTCATGTCTGAAAAAATTGTAAGTGTATCAAGAATACCTATTTTAATAACTATAAATAATGTTATAGATCTGGAAGGCGAACTTGTTAGACATCTTTCTCCTCTAACTATAAAAAGAATCATAAGCCGTTTACCTATTACTAATCTAGTCAACAATTTTCAAAATAATTTTATACAAATTAAACTTGAATTGGATATAGGAATAGAAAAACCTAAAACAATATTTAAAAAAGGAGACATAGCTTTCTCGCCAATATCTAATAACCTCTGCATTTTCTTAAATAACTTTGTTCATAAACAACAGCTTAATCTTGTAGGCTTTATTAAAGAAGACGGTACAAACGAACTTTTAAAAACAAAGGCAGGGGATTTTATATCTATTCGCAAAATTTAATGATATCTATTTATTTTGTTTTGGTATAAATTCTGTGCCCACTATATCCTCCTACATTTTTAACTATATTTTTATTTTCAAGACTTTTAATAAAAGAATTAGCAACAGATATCTTTACTCCTAATGCCCTTGCTAAGCCATGTGATGTAATGGCTCTCATAGAACCTATGGACTTCATTCCTTGATTCTCTTCTATCAATACTGAAAGTTTTTGTTTTTGTTGAGTTTTGGGTGAAGTAGTTTTTTTTGTGTCTTCTTTTTTAGCATTTTTGTTGTCTTGAGTTTTAGATGTATTTGATTGTGTAGGCTTTTTTTTATTACCGCCCATATATTATATGAAAAGTTAAATCATAATTTATATCTTTAAAATAACTTTTTCTGTTGCATATTGTTGTTCGAAGTTGCCTTAATTTTAATAGTAATTTTATAACTCGTCAAAATATCTTTACATCTGTTCCTAATTGTTACCTCTGTTACTCCCGATAGCTTGGATATATCCATTTGAAGTATGTTAATACCTAGTAGAATTGAGGATAAATAAAGATATGCGGCAGCTATGCCATTAGGTGATTTTCCATCTGATAGTAAATGATTCTCTGTTTTTTTTGCTATATCTAAAGCAAGTCTTTCAATTTTAGTGTCAAAATTCGATAAATTTGCTAATTTCGAAATGTATTGACTTATGCTAATACCTTGAATATTTGAGATTCGTTGATTATGGTTTGGCTTTACTCTGTCTGAATTTTTTATATGCTGAATGTTATTTTCTCTATTTAAAACATTTGTCATTTCTATTTCCTTTTGTTTAGAATCTGAGTCGAATCCTTCACTTTCACAAACCATCACCATTGATCTGAAATATTTTGATGATAATTTTAGATTCACATGATAATCTTCTTGTGGACTGCATAATTTTATAATCTCACTCAAAGATCTTATGATGGAGCAAATTTTACATGCATAATATACTAAAGCCGCGGCCATACAAATCGAGGATTTTCCTTTTGTATCATATTTGTTTTCATATATCCTATAAATTAGTGCAGCAGTATCACATACAACATTTGGAAATGATCCTGATGAACATATCTCATTTATTTTAGTTAATATATTTGATAATCTCCTTTCCTTTGGATTTGAAATTCTTATGATAGTGTTCCATTTTCTTAAATTATTTATATTTTTTTTAACTCCTTCTTCAAGACCTCTTCCTGAGTAGTCTTTTCCTTGATAATCTATTTCTGTATGAAGGCCAAAATCATGATATGCGATATTGTTATATTTACTAGACCTGGTATTGGCTGGATTACTGTATGAATTATTATTGTAAATTCCCTGTGAATAATCTTCCATTTGGTCTTCTATCACATATCCACATGAACAACAAAAGTATTCCCCTTTTATATTATCATGAACAATAGTTGATTTACATTCTGGACAATTTTCTTTTAAATTTAGTCTATTATTCATGTTATTGTCCTCTATTTCTTATTCCTTTTTATTTTGGAATTATTTATACTTGTTCTATGACTTTTTCTTAAATTTTCATCTAGATAAACTTTGGCGCCGACTAATCTATTTCTTTTTTGTACAAATGGAATAATAGATGCATATGGTGATATTACTGGCCCTAAAAGTTCTGTTATTTTGCCAAGTCTTTTACCTTCCTCATCAGTTACGTTTTTTCCAATTTTCATGGATGAGTTGTATCTATCTATTTTAACAATTAGCCTGCCGCTTTTTGAAAAATGTAGAATTTTTCCCAATAATTCCATAGGCAAATATATTATCTTATTATTTACATCTTAATCTGTCAAATAAAGCTATCAAATTGATAAACAAATATTACAATAAAGGTGGTTAAAGGTCATGACGGGATTTGAACCCGCGGCCTAAGGTTTACAAAACCTTCGCTCTGCCAAGCTGAGCTACATGACCATAAAAATATTATCAATTAAATGAGGTAATTAAAAGCTTTTGTATTTATTGAA
>JBQCGN010000099.1:0-4120 GCA_051955655.1 Candidatus Nitrosocosmicus sp.
TTTGTTGACGTATAATCCCACTGCATTTGCTCAACAAACAACAGGTTTATCTGCAATGACTTTAGTTAGTTTTAGCAATAACTCTCCTTCTTCTTCTTTATCTTTTAACCTAAACAATCAATCTATAGAAAATAAAACTGTCAACTATTTTGAAAATACCAATGGATATCTAGTATATCCATCATCATCGTTATCTAATTCTTATAATCAAAATAATCAAAAAGAAAAACTTCCAGCGGTAGTCATGATCCACGAGAACAAGGGGTTAAATAACTATATCAAAGACTCAGCAAATATCCTTGCAAAACATGGTTATGTTGTCCTTGCTGTAGACCTTTTCAATGGTGAAACAACAACAGATCAAAACCGTTCAGGACAATTAACTTCAAATGTAAGGGAAAATCCTGGCGTTGCCATAGAAAATATGAAATCAGCGGTAAGATATCTTAGTTCTTTGTCGAACGTAAATGCATCTAAAATAGCCTCTTTAGGATGGTGTTTTGGTGGTGGTCAATCATTACAACTGGCATTAAATAGCCAAGATCATCCTCTTGCTGCTACAGTAATATATTATGGAGTTCCTCTTACAAACGACACCAAAACTCTTGCCAATATTAAATGGCCGGTATTAGGAATATTTGGTGATAAAGACAGAGCTATTCCCGTTAGCACAGTTAAACAATTCCAAAAAGCCTTAAATGAATCAGGAATTATAAATGAAATCCATATTTATCCTGGCGTTGGTCATGCATTTGCAAATCCATCGAACACAGGTTATGCTCCAAAAGAAACAGCAGATGCCTGGAAAAAAACCTTAGTGTTTTTAGGCAAATATGATTAAAGTATGCTGTTGTGTATCAAATAATAAATATTTATTTTATTAAAACCTTAATTTTTTTTATTAATTTACTTTTAGAAAAATTATTTAAATGGCCTTACCATCCTCTGTTGCCATCATGACCCCAATTATCATGTCTCCAGTTATCGTGTCCCCAGTAACCACCAAATCCTCCATGTCCACCAAAACCCCCGTTCATTCCATTCATTGCAAATTGTGTAGAATTAAGAGATATGCCCGGTGAAGTATACAATATTTTCCCATTTCCTGCATCAACTATTACATTGGATATTGTATTATTAGCAGGATTTGAAACTGCAAAGATATATGTTAAAAATCCCTGAGTTACACCAATATGTCCTCCTATAATAATACCATTTGAAATAGCACTTTGTGCACTTTGAGAGGCTGTCAAAAATGGAACTGACACATTTTTAATAGATATAGTACCAGTGCTATTTTTTAGATTTATTGTTCCATTGATTTGAGGGATGTTGTTATTGTTGAATAATCCAATTGTCAAATATCCATTATGAAAAGGTTTTCCTATCCCTCCTCCACCAAAGTTGGCACCCATAATATTATTATGTTGATTTTGAAAAATTGCATTAACAAATGTCGCTGGAGCCAAAGATAAGAAGGCAGTCAGCAAAAATAGACTTGTTGTAATTGATAATATAGTTACCAATATTCTTTTTTTACTTGGTATTTTTTTTGATGATGACATCCTTGTTAAATGAGAAATTAGATATATTATTTTTTATTGACCTTTGATACGTAACTATGTTACCAGATATTTAAAAAAAGTTAAGTTTTCATTATCTTTACTTGGATAACAAATTCGTCTTATCGTATGCTCATATTTTAACCAAGCTTTCAGTTGATTTGTAACCTATCTGTCAAAAACTATATTTCTATTTGTTTAGTTTTGGTATTTTCTCCTTTTAAAATAAATTGTAGTGGGTTTATTGTTATAATCAACATCTTTGAGAGTGCAATGCCTCAAGAGTGCATTTCAATTTCTGTAAGAAGTATGAAATATTAAGTATAATATCAGACAATTATTGAGAACATATTAGTATTTTTTTTGATAAAACCTCTTTATTTCTCTCTATAGATGTGGCAACCTTACTTTTAAATTGAATTTTTAGGATATCTATATTACAATACTCAAAAAAATAACAGTTACGACTCTAAATTATTGTAATTGTGGATATATTATTACTATTTCAGAGATAGCCACAATACCTACTTAAAATTCTATATGGATCAGCAGATGCCTCTTTAATTTTATTGACAGATTGCTTAAAGTCGAGTCATAAAGTCCTTTTCTAAGAAAATACTGAAAATACATAATCTAACTAAATATGGAAAATTTTTGATTTGTTCGTTGTAGAGATGCTCAATGAAAATCTTTGACCAATTTATCCTCAAGTAAACAACTATATCATCATCTTTTAAAAAAAGCAGTAGATAATAAAAGAAATTCATACTTATAAGGTAATTGTATTTAACAACTTTATGTATTTTAAATTTGTTTATTCATCGGCATTAACCAATACTTCTACATATGGTTTGCTTATTTTTTTCTTAATGTTTTGTAATGGTTTTTTATTGTTATTTTTCAGTGAAAAAGTTGAGTTATCTTTTGCACAGTCTACATTAAACACTACATCTATAACAGCAAAATCTAAAAATTTTAATATCAGAGTAGGACAGGGCAATTCTACTATTTCTTATAACCAATATTATCCTTCATATATTGAAATTGTTAAAGGCGACAGCATTACTTGGTATAGTGGAATAGATATGCCACTTCCTCATACCGTCACTTTTATTTATAATTCTACCCCTAAAGAAAAGATTGCTACTCCTTTTTATGTGCCAAATTCCACACAGTTTGTTCCAGAAGTTGAGAATATAGGACAACCACTAAATAAAACTTATAGAAATGGTACAGAAATTGTAACAGTATTAAATTCCAGAGCACTGAACCCTACAGTTATTACAAATGATTCTAAAGTATTGAGTTTAGGAGCAGATGCTACGTACATTTTTAATGGAAATGAGAAATTTGTTAACTCCGGACCTTTACTTTCTTTAGATGAAAAACAAAATTTTGATTATTCTTTCAGTAATTCCTTTACACTGGTTTTTGATAAACCTGGTCTTTATAATTATAGTTGTTTATTTCATCCATGGATGATTGGGAAAATATTGGTAAAACCAAAATAGTTTATTTAATTAGACATTTTGTAATATTTTTTAAAATATTAAATAATAATCAAGACTATTTTATTGTAACTTGTCATTTTGTGTCTTATACACATCGTAAAAATAGATATTGATTAATATACATGATAAAAACATCTAAGCCAGCATTGGAAATGGGTCAATTAAAGATTTTGTTAGCAACGACAGATATTCTGTAATTAACAAAATTTCCCATTATTACTAGTAATTAAATGCATAATGAATTCAATGCATTCATTTGTTGTTCTTTTTGTATGTGCATATATAGTCATTTATAACAAGTGCTGAAACAATAATGAAATTGCAATTTGAGATCTTTTTATGTTTTCTAAATCTTCTTCTTAATATAAGACATTTGCAAAACCCATTATTATCTTTAAATTGTTATTGACATCCTTTTCATCGATATTAGCGCTTTTCATAAATTAATAAATACTTTAATTATTCTGCAATTTTTTAAAATAATGATCTTTTCAGTTCTTTGGTTGTAGATAATCTTGAGGGTTTCTTTCTTTTTTTATTCAATTAAAATTATTAAAACGAATATATCCAAGTTACTCTGAGTAACTCTTAGCTATGGGTGAAAATATGAGTAATAACTATGGATATAGTGAATGCAATAAAACGATTGGTAGAAATGGTAATCAGCCAACCACATTCCCCATATATATTTTCTTTCAATGAATAAATTTCTGTTTTCTAGTGCTAGAATCTATTTTCCGTCCATACCATTTAAAGTGTTGTTTATTTGGTCAGGTGCCAGTGTCAATATGATATGTGGTTCTTTAGTCATCAATACAAAATAAAAAAAATAAAAAGGATTTCTGTACATTCTTAGAACATACTAAGTATATTTATTACAAACGTTAAAGGCTCAATTTTATCATTATATTCCTCAAATCTACCAAGATAAATATTAAACCATGGCTTTACTTATCAAACGCAATTCTATTTTCAACATAGAGAATAATCTTTAATAGACAGGTCCCAATTATTTTAAAGGAAAGTACGGTTTTTTGCTATTCTTAT
>JBQCGN010000100.1:0-2564 GCA_051955655.1 Candidatus Nitrosocosmicus sp.
CAATAAAGCAATACCTAATAATGTGATAACGATTATGGATGCTATTAATGGAAAAGCAATTGATATTACAGCAAGTATAATTACAGCAATACCTAATACAATTCCAGCAAAACGAGATTTATGAGGAGTAATTAAATGACTAACTATAATTTCTATGCCTATTACTAACAATAATATTCCCAATAACCAAATCAAAGACAGAAATCCTGTAACTGGATTTAAAATAACAAATATAGATAAAATAATAACTATTATTCCAAACCCTATTTGTATTGCCCTTAACCAACTTAGTGATTTTAAAAACGACATTTCCTATTAGGTTTTAATACCTATAGACAGATATCTTTTTTCCTTGGACCATACTGATAACTTTTTAACTCTTTTTTAGCTCGATCTATTTTAAGATACAATTTAATAAAACTTACTATTTGCTATTAGATATTAGAAAATTTTAAAAAAAAATAATAAATAGAAAAGGTAATAATTATCAATATATTATTTTGAAAAGGAATGAAACCTATTTTATTATTTCATTTTTGTTTTCATCAATCTTATAAGATATGCTGGTTCCATGTGACCCATAATTCGCTTCATCATACCGGATATTACATTGACAAATGGAAATGAAACGTCTTTTACAATAATTATCGGGCAATTTAAACGATACATCAAAAGATTAGCAAAATTGGAGCTGGTCAATAGACTATTCTTTCCAATTGTTGACTCAGTAATTACTATGTCAGGATTATGACTGACGATTGATTTCAATATTAATTTTGCAAATTGTATGTTATTTTTTTCGACTTCTTCTGGGACTACAATTTCATTAAGCTCAACACCTGCTTGTTGGAAATACTCTTTTCTTTTTAAGTAGTTGGTATAATCCTTAGATTTTCTTAAAGTTGATGATAGTTTATCGTTTTCTGATGACTGGTAATTGTTTACATCTTTTCTATTTATTGCAACTACATTTACATTAAAATTGTCAGTATTTGCAAAATGATTAACTACACGTAAAATTTCATCTGAATTATCGCCATCATCATATAAAACTACCATATTTTTTCTATTATCTTTAGTAGACGATTCTCCATCCAAAATATCGTGTCTTTCGATAAGAATACCATCATCCCTATAAGGTAGAATTGCTAGAAAATCACATGTTATCAAAGTTTGAATTTTTTTGTTTACGCGTATTGTTTCATAATCTATTATCAACAAATCAATTTTCTGCTCAGCTATGGTAGACAAAACTGCTTCTGTAGAATCGTGAGTAATTCTTACTAGAAAATGGTAAATAATATTTTCATTTTCTAAAATTTTTTCTAAAGGTTCGAATGCTTTTCTAGCAGATGATGTGAATGCAATACCCGCTGAAAGAGGAGTCTGGTGAGGTACAGTTATAGTCCTCAATATATTTATTTCTCCATCTTTTTCTTTAGCTATTCGTATTGCATATTTGACCAGCCTATCTGGATTTTCTGGTGCATATGGTAGTAGAATTTTAAAATCTTTTTTTACCAGATTACCTTCACTGGTTATTACTGGAGAATAATGCTCAACTTCTTGTCTAAAAGTAAATATTCTATAAATAGTAAAACCAACCAAAACCCATAAGATAGTAATAACCCAGCTAAATGGAGCAGTAACCAAAAGATAAAGCGCCAAACCTATCATCAAAATTATACCTATAATAGGAATGAATGGGAAAAAAGGGGACTTGAAACCATAATCAAGTTTATCCCCGTACATTCTACGTATAGTGATTACAGAAATATTAACTTGAGTAAACAAAAGCAAGAATATGACTGCTGAGGCCTGAGCGATAGTATTAAGAGGAAGAGCATAGGCCATTAATGCCATTATTGAAGTGGATAAAATAACGGATACATAGGGAGTCTTGAATTTAGGATGAATTGCACTCAACTTGTGCGGTAAATTATAATGTCTACCCATTGCAAAAGCAACTCTAGCTGAGGAAAATGTTGTGGCATTTAGAGCAGCCACTGTAGAGACAATTCCACCAATTAATACAATGAAACCCCCATATGGCATAAATAACTCTGCAGCTTTCATTATTCCTAGATCGCCATTGTGACCGATGAACTGCCAAGATGGCAAAGTTGCTGGATATATGGCTCCAATAGAAACAAAAGCAACAAGACAGTACATAACTACCACAAAAGCAAGAGATATGAATATGGCTTTTGGAATATTTCTTTTAGGGTTTTTAACCTCTTCTCCTGATTGAACTATTATTTCATATCCTTCAAATGCGATAAAAGTCAAACCCATTGCAGAGACCAGACCACCGATGCCCATCGGTAGAAAGTCTGCGAAATTAGATAGCCAATGAGGATTGTTTGTCATCGCCCATAAACCAGCAATAATGACTGATATAATTGCAACAAGCTGAATCACTGTTACAATAGTTCCAATTTTGCCTGTTTCAGATGTTCCTTTGATATTTACAAATGTAAATAAAGAAATGGATGCTACAGCAATTAATTTGTCAAGGGGAATAAAGCCAAAAAGATTTTCTATTGTAATAACGTTGGTCAAGT
>JBQCGN010000101.1:0-7042 GCA_051955655.1 Candidatus Nitrosocosmicus sp.
TATCAATGGTAGTATAATCATACAGATTCCAAGAAGCATAATGGATTCTAAAACTCATGATAACATAGACAATAACTTTACAGTATCATTAGACAATGAATCTTCAAAATATTTGGAGATAAATAGTAAAAAAAATGTGAACGGAATATCAAATTTCGACAATAGTATAAATACAATAGGCAATATCTTTAACAATTCAAATGATAGAATATTATTAATAAAATTTGACAAAGACACCAAAGTTATAAAAATAGCAGGGGAAGATATGTCAAAAAATCAAAATCCGATAGAAAGTCAAAAAGCATCAGAAATTTTCCCCATATCAATAGGAGATAAGATAATGTATTTGAAATTTTATATTGAAGGCGGCCATTTAAAGAATGTTGTTTTAAAACAGCATACTACTAAAAACAGGACATTAGAATTATTTCTGAATCCTGTTATTATCAATGGTAGTATAATCATACAGATTCCAAGAAGCATAATGGATTCTAAAACTCATGATAACATAGACAATAACTTTACAGTATCATTAGACAATAAATCTTCGAAATATTTGGAGATAAATAGTAAAAAAAATGTGAACGGAATATCAAATTTCGAAAGTAGTATAAATACAATAGGCAATATTTTTAACAATTCAAATGATAGAGTATTATTAATAAAATTTGATAAAGACACAAAAGTTATAAAAATATCAGGGGAAGATATGTCAAAAAATCAAAATCAGATAGAAAGCCATAATCTACCTAAGAAAGAGAATCCTATCATAATGCCTATAATAACTTTCATAATTGCCATTTCCTTGCTAATTATTTATTTCTTTTACAAAAGGAAAAAAATTGATTTTGCACTTTTGATTAAAAAATTAAAAAACAATAAAAATAAAAGGCAGAGGTAATAATTCAGCAAATAATGAGGCATCATTAGTATTCAAAATAATTAAATTTGTAAATTATACCTTAATAATTAATGAAAATATTTAAAATTAATTATACCGAATAAAGAGATCAGAAGCATTGGTACTAGATTACAATAAAATGATTGAAATAGTATTGGAAGAAAAAAAAGATTTAGATTTTGAAAAATTAAAAGAAATGATTGAAGAGAAGAAAAAGAAAGTAGGAGCAGGATATCTGACAGACCAAGGAGCATTATTTTTAGTTGCAGCAGATATAGGAGTGTCTTTAGATAAAGCTAATAAAGCTGAAATCAACATTAAAGAACTCTTTGTTGGAGCGAGGGACATAACAATAATTGGAAGGATTTTATCAATTCAACCAATAAAAGCATATACAAAAAGAGATTCAAATCAAGAAACTAAAAATAGAATCATCATTATTTATGATAAAGAATCGAGTATAAAAATTAAACTTTGGGATGAGTTAGCGGACGTACCTGAGCAGATAGGCATAACTACAGGAGATCTAATAAAGATATCAAAAGGACAAGTAAAATCAGGGATGGATGGAAAACCAATCATTAATTTAAGCGGTGGTGCCAACATCGAAATTATAACTGATGAAAAAAAACACAATATTCCATCGATAGATGAAATAACAACGTCAGTAGAAAAATTAGACATACCAAAAGATAACATTGTTATTAGCGGCAATATAAATTCAAATCCTCGAATTTCAGAATTTACAAACATTAGAGGAGAGCATTCTAAATCATTACACTTTGATATGACCAATGAGGACAACAGCAGACAAATTAGAACAATAATATGGAATATTACGGATGAGAATATACCAAAATCTTTAACATCTGATTTAAAAATAAGATTAGTGGGAGTCAAAACTAAACTAGGCAACCCTAATTATGGAAATGGAGATCTAGAGATTCATGGAGATGAAGGTACAAAAATTGAGATCATAGGGCAGGATAAATCAGTACTTGATAGCTACATTCTAAGGATAGTTTCATTTAATAACGATACTGAAGAGAATAAAATTTATTGTGTCGCTTTAGATGACAGTGGAAGGTTCTATTATTTGAATATTAATAAAGAATTATTTGATTTGGAAATAGATGAAGATGATATAATAGAGTGTTTCCCTACTAGGGTATTAGGAAACACAATAGAAGTTTCAAGTCAAGATTCATATATACAGGTATTAGAAGAAGATAAAGATATCCCTCTTTCAACAAGTCTGGATTCAAAAATAAAAGATCTTGAAATATCAAATAAAATATATTTTATTGAAGCAATTATTTTGCAACCACCCAATACAACAGAGATAAATACAAAAAGTGGAGAAACAGTATCAGTCACTGATACAATAATTGGTGATGACACTGGGGAAATAAGGTTAGTGGCTTGGAGAGAAACAAGCAGAATTCTAAAAGGTTTTAATATTGGTGAGAGAATAAAAATTAAAGCAGTTTCGGTCACTACTAATAGAGAAGGTAAAATAGAACTATCGTTAAAACAATATTCAAATATTTCAAAAATAAGCTAACAATTTAATATAGAGAAGTAAAAATTAGATTAATTATACTTATTTAAGAATATTTACAATATCATGTATTCCAAAAACCTCTTGTCATCACATATTGTTTTTCAGTTTCATATATGGTTTTTAACAAATAATCATCATCAATATAATTCCTCAAAATTCTAGCACATGTGTCCGCACCAATTCCGTGACCTGACAAAACAAATATTGCCAGTTTACCAAAATTATTTATTAATGAAGCAATTTTCCAAGCTCTGTCAAATCTATTCTCCTCTTCTTTAGTAAGCACAGACCCTCTAATTTTTCTGTCGATTATATTTTTAAGATCCTCATCAGAGGAGAAAGTAGCAGCAATTAGTTTGGATCTGCAAAAAGGGCATATAATTACATCAGGCAGATCTTTTGTTTCGAATATTCTTTCCCATCTACTACAGCGAATACAAATTAATTTGTGTTTTGTCTTGATTAATCTTTCTTTGACCAGTTCCAGAACACCACTTTCCATATTTAATGGAGCAGAAATTGATTTTTTTACATGGGATAAAATAGGTTGAGCTAGTTCGGAAAATTCTTCCCTTTCGAGCCAATGAATGCTTATTTTTCCAGATTTAATGTTACTGATTAATAAAGATGTAGACTCTACGTCAAATTTATCATGGATTAATTCACGTATGGATTCTTTACTGATAGATGTTTTAGAATACTTGTCGTATAACAATCTAGCAATTTTCTTATCATAGATTGCTTCTTTGGATACAAACCCAAATCGTTTTGCGACCCCCCATACTTTCCAATTTATATTATATGTTCCTAAGAAGGAAGCTATCAGTACTGATTTTATTTCAAATTCATTTTCAAACAAAGAAAGAAAATGATTTTTTTTTATTCTGAAGTTATTGGAGCTTAAAAGTATACGATACGGATCTGATCTAGTTTCAACAACATAACCAGTTTTAGAAGAAATAAACGTAGATAACAAAGAACTTAGAGTATTATTGATTTTAGAACCAAACGTACTATGAATGATTGTAATATTCTGCGATACCACATTTTCAATTACAATATTTTGAGTATTGGGAACTACTTTTAGAGACTTTATTGTTTCTGATAGTTTTTTTAAAAACTCTGAATTTAAGTTCGAAAGAAAATTATCTCTGGATGATTCGTTGAAAGTCCATAATTTATTTCTGATTATACCTACCGTTTTTGCGGTTTCATAATCTACTGGAATCATCTCTCCTACCCAATATGGTATATTAATTGGTGCATTGTTTAAAGGTTCAACATATACTTGAAGTTTTAATTCATTTACAGATAAAACTCTCCATTGAGAGCCTTTTAACACAAAGACACTGCCCTTTTCGCCATAATCTCCTACAAATTGCTGGTCTAGGGTACCTATTCTTTTTTTACTAATTGAATCGATTACTTCAAATTTTACTACGTGAGGTATCGTAGATACATTTTCATAATAATATCTGATAGATTTTCCAGTTTTAGATATAGTTTGAGTTTTCTCATCATATTTTAAAAGATAAGTTATCTTTAGTAGATTAATACAATCCAAAAAATCAAAAAATGAGACAGAATGAAATGGATAAGATATTCTGAAAAGATCAAATATCTTTACTATAGAGAGAGGTTTTTTTATTTGTAATGTTAACCCTATTATGTTATGAGCCAATACATCAAGGCTTTCTAGATGAGGAATCTGTCTTTCTATTGATCCTTTATTCACTCTACTAACTATTCCATTTGATTCTACAAAATCATCAAATGTATTAGCAATAATAATACCCTTTGCAGAAGCCCTTTTGGTATGTCTACTTCTTCCAATACGTTGTATTAACTTGGATACTTGGCGAGGGGAACCATAATGTATAACAAGATCAATAGATCCGATATCCAATCCTAATTCTAATGATGAAGTACATACTATTATGCCGTTGAAGCCTGATCTTAAAAGATTTTCAGTTTCTTCCCGAGATTCTTTTGATAAGGAACCGTGATGAATATGAGTGGGAATGACATTTTGATTCTTTAGAATCGTTCCAATAAATTCAGATTCATCTCGGGTATTTGTAAATAATAATACAGAAGATGTTGGATAATCTTGCTCTACTAACCTAATTATATAACTTGATATATCATTTATTGATCCATTCATGTATTTTATTTCAATATCATATTTTCGTAGAGTTTTATCTATAAAAATAGCGCACTTTTCTTGGGTACCAGAAATAAAATATGAAGCCTCCTTAAGATTGCCTACAGTAGCTGATATTCCAATTCTACAAATAGAATTTGAAATTACAGATAATCTTTGGATACCTAATGATAAATGAGAACCTCGCTTTGATGGTAACAATTCATGAACTTCATCTATGATAACCCATTCCAAATTTTTCAAAAGAGGGAGCATTTTTTCATTTACTAAAAGTACAGATAGTGATTCAGGAGTAGTTATCAAAATATCTGGCGGGAGTGTATATATCTTTTTTCGTTTACTGTATGGAGTATCACCATGGCGAATATCAACTGTCAAGTTTTCGGATTCGGCGTATTTAACGATTCTTCTAAATACATCGTTATTGAGAGAACGCTGTGGAGTTATATATATACATTTTATGCCTAACTTAGTTTCTTTAAAATGAGACATCATACAAATCACAGGTATAATAGCGGATTCAGTTTTTCCCGATCCGGTTGGAGCAACAATTAAGGAATTCTTCTTCCTTATTATTGCTTTATAAGATTTTTCCTGTATGGGAGTTAATTTCTTAAATGATTCTTTATTAAATTTCTCAAGTACCAGGTCTTCTAATTTTTCAAAATCTTGCAAAGTCTATCAGGTTGTTTGTTTCTTGTATTTTTTTCCTTTTTTATTATAGGAATCAGAGATATTGGATTCTTTTGTAACAGTTTTTGTGGATTTTAAAGAAAAAAACTCGTATGCAAATATACAGATAAAAGATACTATGAACATTATTAATGATGAATAATATACTAGAGTATCAAAAGAGTATACCATTTATGCTTTAAATTATATCATTCAAGGTATAAATATGTTGAAAAACAAAAGACTAAAAAGTACATTTTTATATAGAAGTGATTGTTGTAAAGTATATTTCTTGTTGTTGAAAATTTCAATTAAAATAAATAGTGATTTTTATGTACCCAAGGTCTTTTAATACAAATCAAAATAATATTGATAAACAATCAATAATGGCTACAATATTACAAAATCTGCCACGAGAGTGTTCATTAACTAAAATTGAATATGAAGGACCAAGAATAGCACTTTATTCAAATCAACCAGAATTTCTATTACAAAATACACATGTGCTATCAAATATAGTAAATCTAATAAAGAAAAGAATTGTCTTAAGATTAGATGAATCAATAAGACGGAAAAAAAACGAAGTAGTAGATATTGTTGAAAAAAATTTAAGCAAAGAATCGGGATTTACAGATATTTTATTTGATCCTGTTTTAGGCGAAGCAACAATATTTGTAAGAAAAAAAAATCAGATTATTTTAGATGAAGAAAATATAGCCAACACGTTGACTAATCAAACAGGCTGGAAAATCAGTTTCAAAAAAGCTCCCCGAAGCTTATCTATAATCAAAGAAATTAACAAGATCCTTAATAACACTACAGACGAGAGAATACAATTCTATAAGAGGATAGGAGAGAAAATTTTTAGAGAAAAGTTATATGAAAACGTGGAAGCAAGTTTGATCTCTTTAGGAGGATTTTCAGAGATAGGAAGATCATCCATGATTCTAAGTACAAATGAAAGTAATATACTAATTGATTGCGGGCTAAATCTATATACAGATGATCCACTATTAATGTTTCCTAGGTTCGACTCTATAGGCATCAAGCCTTCAGAAATAGATTCTATCGCATTGACTCATGCACATTTTGATCATACAGGATTTACCCCTGTATTATTTAAGTATGGATACGATGGTCCGGTCTATTGTACCGAACCAACATCATATTTAATGTACATACTCTTTAAGGAATACATACAAAAATACAGAGATAAGGCCCACTACGGTATAAAAGAAATTGAAAGTGTTTTTTCGCATTTAATATATCTAAATTACAACATAGTTACAGATTTATCGCCTGATATAAAGATGACAGCTTACAATTCAGGCCATATAATTGGATCTTCATCTTTTCATTTTAATCTAGGAAATGGAGAGCATAACTTTGTCTATACAGGTGATCTTAAATTTGGTAAAACCTCTTACCTAGATAACGCAGCATGGAGTTTTCCAAGAGTTGAAACTCTTTTAATAGAAGCTACTAATGGAGGAAGAGAAGACACTTTTTTATCGAGAGAAGAGGCAATAATAAAATTAACAGATCTTATAAATCAGACAATAAGAAAGAAAAATATAGTTCTGATTCCGACCCAATTAATAGGAACCTCTCAAGAAATAATAATAACACTAGATCAAATAATTATACAAAAAAAAATTGATAAATGTATTATATTCATTGAAAAAATAACTATAGACATCAATTCAATTCATGAGAATTTCACAGAGTTCATGAACAAGGA
>JBQCGN010000102.1:0-2933 GCA_051955655.1 Candidatus Nitrosocosmicus sp.
TTAAGCTAATAAAATTTAAGTTATTAACTAAAATATTTAAAATTATAAAGAAAAACAATTGCTATTAAACTGCTTTATTTTCAATAAAAATTTACAACAAAAAATTTATTTACGTTCTTTTTTAAAATTTCTTTTAATGGTTCTTTTAATATTAGGATTAAATTCACTAACTTTTCTTAAATCTTCAACTATGTATTTTAATTTTATTGCTGTATTTTCAATTTCCTCCATTGTATTTTGATATCCTATAGAAAACCTAATAGAGCCGGTAATCTCTTGGTGGGTTAATCCGATTGCCTTTAAAACGTGAGATGCTTTTTGCTTTTTGTTGGATGAACATGCAGAACCCGTAGAACATGCTATTCCATTTTCATCTAGTTTTATTAATAGATCTTCTCCATTTACACCTAAAAATGAAAAATTGATATTATGTGGAATTCTTTCTTTTCTAGATCCATTTAACATGCTAAATGGTATTTCCTTTAGTATTCTATTAATTGCATAATTTTGCATCTCCTTTATTTTATTTAGTTGATTATCTTCTAACTTTTCTTTTGATTCTTCACATGCTTTGCCAAAACCAACTATCGATTGAACGTTTTCAGTACCTGATCTTAATTTCGTTTCCTGGCCTCCACCGAACAATAATGGCTCTAAATATACTCCTTGTCTTATATATATGGCTCCTGCTCCCTTTGGACCATTGATTTTGTGTGCTGAAATTGTTAATACATCTATACCCAAATTATTGACATCAAGTGAAATCTTGCCCAATGCTTGTACTGCATCCGTATGAAAAATTATCTGATTATTTTTGTTTTTTGCAATTTCTACTAATTTTTTAATTGGTTGAATTGTTCCTATCTCATTATTAACTAACATGATGCTAACAATACCTGTTTTCAAAGATACCAAGTCTTTGAATCTTTCTATATCGATTATCCCGTCTCCTTTTGTAGGTATATAGATTATTTTAAATTGCATCTCTTTTGATATGTTTTTTACTGTTTCTAATACAGAATCATGTTCTATTTCTGATACTAATATTTGATCACAAATTGGATTTGTTCTTTTAATTAGTTTTGCTAAACCAAAGAGAGCCAAGTTATTGGATTCTGTTCCTCCAGATGTAAAATATAATTCGTTAAGTTTAGCTCCTATTGATTTTGAAACTCTCAAACGGGAGTTTAAAATTGCCTGCCTTGAATTTCTTCCTAACTTGTGAAGCGATGATGGATTTCCGTAATCTTCTGTAAGAAAGTGGAGCATTTCCTCAAGCACCTGTTTATCTATTGGGGTTGATGCTGCATTATCTAAATATGTGAATTTATTTTTATTTCTATCTTGAAAACTTGTCATTCTGAGATCTTTTATAGAGATTATCTATCTTATTTACCATGAAATGATCGATACTTTAGTTAACAGTGTTACCACTTTTCTTATATCCTTCTATGTCTATTGTAATGTATCTGAAACCTTGATCTTTAAAAGGTGATTCTATTTTTTTTAATTTTTCTATATCTAATAGTTTTTCTAACTCTTCTTTTTCTACTTCTATTCTTGCTAGGTCGCCATGGTCTCTTACTCTTACCTGCCTAATTTTAAAAATACTTTTTATTATTAATTCACAATTTTCTATTCTCCTTAATTTTGGAGATGTTATTTGTATGTTCTTTGAGATTCTTGATGCGAGACACGCGTTAGATGGTTTATCATGAACAGAAAGCCCGTTATCTTTTGCTAATCTCCTTATGTCTTTTTTGTTGAATCCTGTCTCAATCAATGGACTTTTTATTCCTTTTTTATGTAACGCTGTCATTCCCGGCCTATAATCTTCCAAGTCATCGATATTGCTTCCATCAACTATTAATTTAAAATTCTCTTGGTTAGCAATTTCTATTAAATGATCTGCAAGTTCATTTCTACAATGAAAACATCTTAAATCGTCATTTTTTATAAAATCCTGATTTTCAAGTTCATTATATTCTATTATTTTATGATTTATATCTAATTCTTGAGCAACTTTTCTTGCTGTATCTAGCTCTTCTGTGGATAGCGTCTGATAGTTTGCGGTAACTGCTAAAACATTTTCTTTACCTAAAGCATTTTTTGCAATGAGTGCGACAACTGCGCTATCAACACCACCTGATAAAGCAATCAAAACTTTGTTTTTTTCTGCTTGAAATTTTATCCGAAACCATTGGATAAGTTCTTTATATTTTTTATAACCGTTGTTTTTATCATTTAAATCGATATTTTCTTTTTTGATTGTTGTAGATGATATTTCATCTTTAAATAAATCAACTGGCATATAAATTCTTTTGAGAGATCAAATTATTGACAATTTCTGTTGTTTTTTTTAGAGAATAGTTTAGTTTATCTGCTGTTTTCTTTATATCTTCAAATTCGGGTTTAATATTTATTATTTTACCATTCGAGTTCTTTGAAATTTTTACATTGATAACAAATGTTTGCTTTTCAATTTCTAAGTGAACCATCAAATTAAATCTGTCTAAAACATACCTTTGTATTTTCGATCTTCTTATTCCCAAAGTGCCTGTCTCTTCAAATATGATTTTGGCAATTTCCTTTTCATATTGTTCAGAACATATTACCTTTATTACATAAGTAGGTCTATTTTTTTTTGTTATGCCATTAACGACTGTTATGTCTTTAACAATTGAGCTATCTATGGATAGCTTTTCGATTAAATTTCCAACTATTTCTCCATTTAGATCATCAATATTGGTCTCAAGTGAAGCTACTGTGTCTGTTAGAATGTTATTGAAAAAATTTAATTTACCTATAGAAATTCTCAATATATTTGAAATACCTTCAAATTCTTTAGTGCCTGTACCATAACCTATTCTTTCGGGGATAAATTCTGGGTAGTTAATTATTGTTTCCGGAAATAGATTAACAAGCATGGATGC
>JBQCGN010000103.1:0-7171 GCA_051955655.1 Candidatus Nitrosocosmicus sp.
GTTGTTAGTCTGCTACTGTATTGCTATTGTATTGTCTATTGCTATAGATTTGAGAAAAAATTAATTTTGGTTTTTACATATAGTAATGCTCGGTGGTTTTCAAGGTATGAGTATAAGAGATTTTATAACAAACAAAATCATTATCAATCCAATAAATCAATCGGCATGTCAAATGCATTTTTAAGTCCCAGAAATTCGATAGGAGTTGTTAGCTTGATTTACATTTGGAGTACTGTCGTCGACACTGCTATCTTTTATACCAAGTATTACAGGACTAGGAAATATTTGCGTCTGCATATGCTCAACAACAACAGCAGCAACACATGCAATGATTTCATCCATTGCAATCAAAAATGACATTATAGATGTGACCTTTAGGTAAATCATAAATTAAAATAACTTAAAGTAGAAGATGATTTGTTGCTATAATACACCCAAGTGATCACAATATGACCAAACCAATTATAACAAAGTCACTGAAGGAAACTTCAGACAAATCTGCAGATGGATTGAGAATTCTAATTGCTCGATTCAGACCAAGATATCTTCCAAAAGATAAAGAGAATTGGGATCTATGGTGCAAAGAGCTAGCTCCATGCAGAGATTTGTGGAAAGATTATATAAAAGATAAAAAAATAGATTGGACAGAATACTCTAGACGATATATTGAAGAAATCAAAAGCAACCCTCAGGCTATACAGTTACTACAGACTTTAGCTTTTTTTGTGAATGATAAAGAAGATAGAAAGTTACAAGAACATCAACCATCACAACAACTGATGTATGACTTAATCCAAAAGCATGATACTGTTACATTACTATGTCATTGCAAAGATGAAAAGTTCTGTCATAGATCTATTGTTAAAGACATTATATACTCAGAACTAATTTTCAATTATAACTGATAACAAGAGATACAAATTAACTTTGTATCAAAAGATATAAAATTTGAATTAATTACCCAATAATATACTATAGCCAAATCCGCTTAATATCACTATAAAATGTAAGTAAATCAGTTTTTTTCTATTTGTGTTCCTTTCTGCTTTTCAAATAATCAACAAGAAAAGTTGAAAATGCCCCCACGACTCCACCCGATAGAATACCTATTGCATTTTGATATGTAGTCCAAAAGGACATAAAAGTTTCATCAAATGTTAATGAAGGAATCACATGAATTGTTAAATTTGTCTTACCAGTTATATAGCCAATTGTTGGATATTTTTTGGATACTTTAAACTCTGGATCTACAGATCCAGTTACTGTGTCACTAAACAAAGGTAATTTTGATGATGTGGTTTGTACTAACAATGAAGCCGTAAATGGTATGATATATACACCCACCGGTGTTATCGGAGAAACTTTAATCTTAAATAATGGAGGTTGGATTCTTTCGATAGATACGTTTAAGCCGTTAGAACTATAATACGAGCCATTGTCAAAAGTTATGCTAGTAGCATTATTAGAAAGTGGTGTTTCTATCTCAGACGGAATTAGCTGCTCTTTTCCCGGTCTTATGACTATGTTCTTCGGATCGGTTATTGTATTTATAGTAGATGGAGGAAGAGCAACCCAGTTTGTAAAATCTCTAACTTCATTTGACTTTAAGGATTCTGCACTATAAAATGATATTCCATAATTACCAGGCGAATGTATGGAAGAGAGGTCTAGTCGCAGTTTAACATAGCCGGGACCTATTGTAGGACCACCAAAAGGTATAGTATAATTTATCTTTGAAGATACAAGCGCACGGGTACCGGTTGATGATAATTGGTAAAGATATTCACTCCATTTTCCATTGACTTCTTCAATATAAAAGTTGTAATTGGCTCCATTATATCCTGAATTTTCAGGCAATGAAGCAATGGCAATAAGCATGCCATACCTAATTTTTTTGAGAGGCTGGTTATATATGGATGCATTTTGCGAATTTGATGCTAGCCAATAAGTAGCATCCAGAGTTTTTCCATCACTAAAATACTCTACTGCTAGTATGTTTGCATAATCAGATTTTAAATGACTGCTATCGTTACCAGATGTTTGAATCCAATAACTGATGTGTTTACCGGGTTCTTTATCTGCAATTAAAACTTGATCAAATGCAGGTGATGCAGCAAAAGCCTTAAGAAAAATTAAATTGTAGATAGATAGGATTAATAATATATATACAATACTGATAAAAGTAAATGTTAAGAATAAGTATTTTTGAACCTTCAAATTGTAATCATCATCTAATTTTATATACCGACCTATGAGATATAGTTAAGGTTTTTTGGGACTTTTAGCAAAAATAAAATACCAAAACTTAGCTTCAATTGAATCTCTCGCAGTATTTGCGCTCTATTTCTTTAAAATAATTTGACATACTCATGTAGTTGCTAAAATAGTAGTGTAGAATCGCCTTTATACTTAAACTTGTTAGATTTCTTCTTGTAATATTGCAGTCTTGTTTTTGCTATTGTTGTTCAAAAATCCAAGTATGGTTTTTCAGCAAGTATCTTAAAATTAAACAGTCTGATAAAATTAATTTATCACCTGATAGATGGACCTCCTAGACGTAAATTCCGTCAATATGTATAAATCGCCATGCATTTTCACATTTGTTTCATCATGTTTACAAATTCTTCATCGGACATTTTTCTTTTCATTTCCAACAATTGTTCTATATCCTTGCCTGCCAAGTACCTTAGTTTTGGATTTTCATTTGTAACAGCATCAAGTACAACTTCAGCAACATATTGGGGAGTGGATCCATTCTTCATCATTTTGTCTATACTATTTCCAATGCCTTTCATTAATGGAGCATATGGCGAATTAGGATCTTGAGATTTTTTTGCCAAGACAGAAGAGTTAAAAAAGTTTGTCTGTATTACACCCGGTTCAATTAAAATTACTTTTATCCCAAATGGTTCTACTTCGTATGACATGCACTCACTCAAACCCTCTACTGCAAATTTAGTGCTTACATATGCAGACCCTGTTGGATAGCCAAACCTTCCTACTCCTGAGCTTATGTTGACAATCATTCCTGATCTTTGCTTTCGCATAATAGGTAGAACCTCTTGTGTCGTTCTTATCAATCCAAATACATTTGTCTCATACTGTGTTTTTATTTCATTCAAAGAAAGGTCTTCAAATGCGCCTGTTAATCCATAACCGGCGTTGTTTATTAAAATGTCAATTCTACCTGCTTCATCATATATTGTTTGTATTGCCTTTTTTACAGAGTTCTCATCGGTAACATCAAGCTGAACAAAATGCAAATGCAGTTTTTCGTCTTGGACAATGGATTTCAAATCCGAACCTTTTTGCAAGTTTCTCATTGTGGCATACGTTGTGAAGCCATTTCTTGCTAAAATCAAAGATATCTCATGGCCAATTCCACTTGAGCTTCCGGTAACTATTGCAACCTTTTGCTTTGAATCCATAGTAATTCATGGTTGTAATCCTCTACATAAGGATTAACATTAAAAAAGGAACGAAAACCCTTTTTAGGAATTCCCTAGAGGAGGAGATTTTACCATCGTATGTTATTCAGTTATATGATAGAGATGATAATATATTGGAATTCTGTATTTTGCACTATAATATCTTGCCTAAATATATTTCTCCGTAAAATAAATACGATAATTCGTGACGGAGCATCATTATTCAAAACTGTATTAACTAGGAGATATATACAAACAAATAGTCATGTACAAGATATCTCAATCATATTCGACCGCGACGTGACCATAACAATAACAAAATGTAAAGGATCAATGGAGACATAAGAGATAGTCAGAAGATAATATATGGAACATTTTGTTTAATTTATGCAATTATTTCAGAGATTGAAAGTAGAAATCTTAAATACTTTAAAATCGTTATCTTAATATGAAATTTTTCTATATTTCTTTAGTCAAAATAATAAAACAAATTCAAAATGAACGTGAAAAGTAATTGGAATTAAAACAAAAGATCATTGTCTTAACAGCAGCGGTGACTATTGCCTGCATAGTAACTACTAGTTATCTAACATCTTTCCCATCTCTATTTTTTGCTAATGCTGATACTAACAACATTTATGAAAAACTTTCTTCGCAGTTTACATCATTAATACATCCATCATCAAATGGTGAAAATGACAATAAAGTATCGGACAACACATTTCAAAACAAAATTGCACCTGAATTTAAGAAAACTGGAGATGGCATAAATGCAGTTAATATCAATAATGGCCAGCCAATATCAATGACAAGTTTAAAAGGAAGAGTTGTGCTTGTAAACTTTTGGACCTATAGTTGTATTAATGTTCTAAGAACTGTTCCACATCTTATAGAATGGAATGCAAAGTATGGCGGAGATAAAGGGCTTGTAATAGTAGGAGTTCATACACCGGAATTTGAATTTGAAAAGAATACTGATTTTGTAAAGACATCGCTACAAAAATATGGTATAAAATATCCCGTAATACAGGACAACGATTATAAAATTTGGAAATCTTATGGAAATAATTATTGGCCAAGGATGTATCTTGTTGATGATCAAGGCTTTATAAGATATGACAAAATTGGTGAGGGAGATTATAATCAAACAGAAAAGATAATTCAATCGCTACTGGCTGAAAGAAACAGTAGCCCGGTAATAAAAAATGCAGATAATAAAAATGCAACAGCATTACCATACGAAAATAAAACACAAAGTAATCTAACAAATAATATTGGTAGCTTTCTTGAACAACCTGTTGATTTTTCAAAAATTAAAACACCAGAATTGTATTTTGGAAATCAAGGCTCAAATTCAGCAATAGGGAATTCTGGAGGCGTATTTGAGCCAGGACAAACTGTTACATATAATCTGCCTTCAACCACATCAAATTCGTCTATACAACCCAATACAATATACTTGGAAGGAAAATGGAAAAATAATCATGATAATCTGGAATTACAGAGTGATACTGGTCGTATCATTTTAATCTATTCTGCACAGTATGTAAACTTGGTAGCAGGAGGTACAGGTCAAGGTGTGGTTCATGAAGATAATTCTTTATTACCAAACTATTCTAAAGGCGAAGATACATCAAACAATAATTCCAAATTCGTAATTGATTATCCAAGGCTCTATAATATAGTAAATCATCAATCATATGATAATGAGAGTTTTCATTCGCTAGTGATAGATGTTAAAGGAAAAGGATTTCAAGCTTACACATTTACATTTGGATGAACATTCAATTTGACCAAAGAAAATATGATCAAAGTAATAAACTATTATTTATAAAGAACAATCATAATCTTGCCTACAATCAATCTGAAATAACATATGCGATATTAGAAAATTGTTTACCATTATTCCTACCATATAGAAATTGATAGCCGTGTACTTTATTTATATAACTTTATACTTATGGTAACAGATAACTTGAAATTTCATCTTCAATTTTCCTTTTCCATTTTCTTTCAATTAAATGAAATGAATGTTATATATATTTTGAGGGTTAATTTTTGAATGTCCAAAGATAGTTTACAAGTTATATTCATAGTAAATCCGACGATAACTTGATGGTTTGTCTATCTGTATTAACAATAGTTGTAGTCCAAAATAACTGAGTGTGCATATTTTACACTGGTTTGGTGAAACAACTACAAATTTTTTTCCAATTCAATCTTTAGATTAATCTAATTACAAAAAATAGTGAAAATTTTATCAGACAGATTATTTGAACATCATCAGGAAGTGTATGGATTTACTTGTGATATGCAGTCAAGCTATCTATTCCTGTTAGATTCAACAATACAAAGTCAAGGGTACCTGTATTCATATCCTTTAAATCGCAACTACATAATGACACCACACCTATTTTCTTTGTGGGAATAAAGGCAACGTTAGCATTCCAGCCATTGATTGATCCCGTATGATCTAAAGTCTCTGTTCCCAAATTTGTGAGGACAGCCCATCCCAAGGCAATATATATACTATAATTCATTGGATTTGGAAGTAAACCAGGGTGTTGAATCAAGTGCTGTAGTGCAATGGAGTCATCTAATTTGGTATGAAGCAAACCCATATTAACAGATAAATATTTTAACAAATCATTTGCAGTCGAACGTAATCCACCAGCCCCTGCAATAACAGAGGGGATTTTGGGAGTTTGAATTTCAGATCCATTTTGGTGTCCTACTGGAAATCTATATTTAATGTCATTCTGAGAGAGAGTTATTTTGGTATCATTCATACCCAATACATCAAGAATTCTATGTTTTACAAGCTGTTCATATGGAACTTTTTCTTTCAAAGATAAAATGTGCCCTAGTAATCCCATACCAAAATCAGAATAAAGGAATTTTGTACCAGGTTTGCTAGATAAAGTTGTATTTGCTAGACCTTGATACAATTGAGTTGAATTATAATTTGGGTTTATTGTGCCTGTAGTGTTATTTATCCATATATTAGATGGCATAAATGGAAGACCAGATGTATGGGTTGCCAGATTCTCAAGTGTTATTTTGGTTCCATTGTATTGAGGCACCTTTACATTTGAAGGAAGATAGTTTTCAATCGGATCGTCTAGATGTACGATTCCTTGTTTGATCATGTCTGCTAAAACTAGAGTGGTAAATGTCTTTGTGATCGAATCTATATTAAATATGGTGCTTCCGTTAACTGATATGTCATTTGCTTTAGAAATATTCCCAAAGCTGTATACCTTTGTACCATTTGGATCTATCAAACCTACAACTAAAGCTGCTTTGGATTTGTTAACTACATTATTTAAAATAAAATTTGTAACTTTAGGTGATATCTGTTTAAAATCAAGTTCCGATGAAGAGGTGGAGGTTGTGGAGGATTGATTTGTCAAAACAGTTTTGGCAGTATTGTTGTAAGCCAAATTAGAAAGAGAGTAAACCAAAGTGGCAGAAGATACAGACATTAAAAATGTTGCAGATAACCCCACAAATAAAAACACCAAGGTCAAATACTTGAATTTAACACGAATGTGATTATCATACAGAAGAGGTAGATTATTTGAAAAAATACCTAATAAGTTTTTAATCATTAAAGCCGTTTTGATGAGTAGATATTAAAAGATTATCCACTAAAACTGTTACTAAATTGCCATAAATTCCTGACCATTGAGAGAGAATATAGCATGTTTGACAACTCCTTTAGACCTGTCTTTCTCTACATC
>JBQCGN010000104.1:0-9023 GCA_051955655.1 Candidatus Nitrosocosmicus sp.
TTTGGAATATATCCATATGAAAACGATGTGCCAGAGCCTCGTTTTCTTTTTCCAAACTCAAAATTGAGCTTTCCATATATATTAATCCGTGATCCATTATAAAAGGTTTGTGATAGTATTTGGGTATTATTGGCATTATCAATAATAAGGCTGAACTATTTACATAATAATTAATTGGCAAAACACAACAAGGAGTTGGAACAAGATATACCTTCAAAACTTTATAAGTTTGCAAGACAAGGAAGCAGTCCAGCAATGAAAGCAGAGCAAAGAATATAATTAAAAAATTAAATAAAACCATTGAAAAAAGATAAAATTTTTTATTCGATTATTCGAAAGGTAAATCATACATTATCATATTTTGTGTTCAAAGTATTATTTTAGCCCCATTCAACTCGCTAGATAATGAAAATAATCAATCAAAATACAACATAGAATTTCATTTCCAGAAGTAATTATCCTCACATGAAACTTTCCTTTCTTATAGTTATTTATGTTATTAATCTTGGTCTTGAAAAATACGTATTCAAGGTCAGAAATGATGGCCTTCTTCTGTGTTAAAAAAGGTAAATAAAATACGAAGTTTTTGCATATATACATAATCATGGTCTTGGAAACGACTATGGCGAGAAGTAACATTAACCATGTTTCATACAGTTCCTATAAAGATAAGCGACCTAATAGAAGTGTCTTATGCTGTGAGGTCGGGGATACCGCAAGCATATTGGGATTCTTGTAGTTGCATTCTTGCTCCACTGATATCTCCTGATTGTAGAGATCTAATGGCTTCATCCAAATGCATCTTTGGTGCACCAGATAAGGTTTTAGCAGCTTCATTCATATGCATCAGTGCGCCATTATTATCTCTCAATAGGAAAGATTTGACCGCTGCACCCAAATACGTTTCTTCAACATTACTACATACACCACTATTATTATTGGCAGTTGAATTAGAGGTTGTTGAGGATGTCTTGTTACTAGTGCTGGTTTGGTTTACCGGGGTAGATTGTCCAAAAGCAAAGGGATTGATGCTTATGACCATGGCAGCAATTACCGAGACTATAACAATTGAAGGTATTTTAATTTTAATATTCATTAGTTGACATTTTTATAGGTAACACAATAATTTATAGATACAATTAAGGGCCCGACTTAAGATACTTTATCCTAGTGGTTAATGAATAGAGCAAACCATTGTTTATATTCTGTAGATTACAATTTTTATTACTTCTACATGGAAATTAATCATCAAATTATTCATAATCTTACCTATAAATTGCATTGTTCTTTCTATTCACTTTTCTCATATTAAGAGTAAATATGATGTCTCAGTTTTAGAAACTGACAGGCTTTTGGATATCATGTGCCACCATCTGTAGAAACTTGATGTTTTCAATGAGCCTGAATCAATAATGACAGAATGCACTCTGCTACAAACATGTCCCTTTCTTTGGATGAAAGTAATGAGAAATTCTTCAGTTTTTAGGCTTTTGGTGCCCGTCATAGCCATAGGAATATTCAATAACCAACCTGAATAATTGTTTCATCAACTACAAGTTTAGATATCTTTCTTCTTTTAGATGAAGTTAGAGAAGTAACTTATTACTATCTATAGGCATTACTTCTGAAGGATCTAAAGATATAATGAATTACTAAACGGACAACAGAAATGCAGTTATTCCTTTGTTGTAATTTAATAACTATATGAACATAAAAATATAGTCAAATTTGTAATGGACCGAGTGGGATTAGTGATGATAACGGTTCTCTATAATGGATTCTATAAATCATATTAGCTATTTACTATAAAAAGGTTTTTTTAGACTTAGATTTATGAACATGCAGAACACAAGGTTTATTTAAATTTGATTTAATGTTAATCAATTACATTCATGATTTACACTTTAAGACTAATTAAAATATTGACTGAAAGTTATATTCTTCGGTTCTGTAATTCTAAAGAAATGATTAATCATAGATACTTTTTAGAATCGATTGTAATGACCTTGAGCATTTTTTATAAACAACATACAACATCCTAAACATTTCATCGTAACCATTTTTTAATATTCTATATTTTGACAGTGCCAAATAATTCCGGTAAGTGTTGTGTTCCAAAGAATTCTTTAATGATTTGGACGACTAATGATAGTCTTTCAGTATTGGATTTTGTCATATTTTAGATTTATAAATTTGATCCATTAATATTTCAAAAATGCTCTTTCAAATATAGAAACAAATTGCTCCTGTATGGTTTGACCAAATTTTAATTTCTATATATTTATAATTTAATTGAATTTAATCTACTAAGAATCTGTCTAAAGCAAATTTGTAGAATTATACTTTTTTCCTTTGACAACAATAGAATTGAAATAGTAGAAGTGATCTGACTCCATTTATACTTCTCTAATCTTTTAACATTTAGTTAAGATGAAAATTAAATTTGCAATGCTCTTTTATTTTGATCATGTTTGACTTCCTTTATCTCGGATTTTGTCCAAAGAGTTTCAAATAGAGAATCATAAGTCATTATGGTATATTTACTATTAGAGTAAATGGCAATACCGATTTGAGTAACTCCTATAGTTTCATAATCAAAGTTCCCTATTTCTTTGGATTCTATTGCTAATGTATATTCACCATCAATAGTAATTATGATAATTTGTGATTGAATTTTTTCATAACTAAATCTATGTTGTAAATTTGGGTATTGTTTGGATAGTGTCTCAAGAGACCTTTTTAATATTGGTTTTTGATCTGCAATAATTTTAATTGAAAGATCTTTGTCGTGTGATACCTGATGTATCAATAAATTAAGAAGATATTCTTTTTCAGATTCAAAAAATAGATTATCAGTTGGAAGAACGATGTTTATTTGTTCTACTGCTGATGATATCAATTCCAACATTATCTTCTTTATTTCTAATTCATCTTGAATTGTTTCTATAAATTCTCTTTTTAGACCCTCTTCTATCTCACCAATTCTTTGTCTGGCAGGTATTGCTTTCTTCCATAACATATCAAATACAAATATCTGTTGTTCAACAAAAGCTCTCGCTACACTTAAGACGCTCTCTGTCGGTCCTTCTCCTTCGTCAACTGCAGCAGTAGCTTGATAGTCAACCCCATCAACTATAGAATAGTTACCTTTTATCTCATCCATATGTCTAAATTCCGCTGTTTTCATCAACTCCTTTACATAAGAAAGATTTTGTGGAGTTATATCAGTAATATATCTAATCTTTACTCCTTTGTTCTTTAAAGCAACTGTCATATCGAAAATAGGTTTTGCTTTAACTATACTTATTACTCCAGCTCCGCTGATACAGGCATCTATCCTTGTATTTGCTTTTGACAACCTACTCAATGTTCTTTCAATTATGGCACTCAATCCATACACTATTTCAGTGTCAAAACGCTCTGACATCGTCTGGGTTCTAGAGAATTAAAATTTGTTTGACTTAATAAATATTATATATATTCATCAGTGAATATGTATTACTATTTAGATATTATTCTGCTAGTATGTGATATATTTTTAAAAGCCATCAATATCCAGATTTTCATGGTTTATCTATAATCATTTAAATCGGGATAATTTCTTATCAATTTCAAAAACGCGTGTATAAATAGACTTAAGTGATTCTTGACCATAGCCATATTTTATCGAGTCAATTTGCTTTTAACAAATGTTTAAAGGAAGTATTTACTCAATGTGTTGATAGAGTTAATGCATATTGCAATATGTAAAAACCTAAGTGCATTCCCTAAAATCGTTTTCTATAGATTATAACATTGTAAGAAAGTTTTATCATATTGAGGTGTTTTTAAAATACTTTATTATTCGCTAAACTAATTATTCTATTCTTATTATAAAACCTAAATGATTTACTTGTCTGTTGTATTTAATTAGATATAATACTTTGCCATGGGATGAGTGGGATTAGTGACGATAACGGTTCTCTAAATGAGATTCTGATATTTTATAATATAATGAGGTCTTTAAAGTTTTTGGATTCGGTTAAATAACAACGTATTGTTAAAAAATAATGATATAAAGATATATCAAATTTGCGTGTGCATTTTCAATAATTATATTGATGATTGCTATTTCTTTAGATTTACTATTTGTATTTTTTAACCTAAATAGAAAAAATAAACAGAAAGTAATAATACCATTGTCAATAAATCCTTGGTATGTCATCTATTAAAGATACTGGTGAAAATGAATTTGCAAATGAATCTTCAAATATTGTGGGCAAGTCCGGAGAAAGTCAAGAGGAAGAAGATAGAAGGATATTAAAAAAAGTCAAAAAAGAAATCTCAGAAAGTAAAGGCATATAGAATGTTAAACTATTACTCTTGCAAAATATAAAAAAATTAAACGAATTTATTTTCGCTTATGATTATATTAGTATACTAAAAGATCATTTCAATAAAATTAGGACTCATTTTATTTGCTGTACAATTTATAGTACTTGAATGCTAAATAATGAGGAAATATATTAGATTTTGTTTAAAAATTTAAAAATTTTAGTTACAAGTGAAATGATGTTCTTAATACTATGTCAATAAAATAGGATTGATTTTTTTATTCTTTGAATTGTTTTTTTAAGTAAAACCAGAAAGCAAAATGGAATGTAGCCCTTCTTGAAAAATATGTAGAAATAACCTATGGAATTAACAAAAGTATTGATAAAAAAAATAATTCAGCTTTAAATTCATAATTACAAAAAAAACTTAGAATTGGTTTGACTGAACTCTTACTTTCCCTACAGATTATAATACTTTTATCAAAAACTATTATCTTTGCGAATAGATTGAAGGTGGAACAACAGAAGTTGATCCATTGCAATCTGATTTAATTGTAGTAGTTAGGCCATTACTAGTTGTTTGAGATTGAGTAACAAAATTATTGTTATTATCGCAATTAATACTATTGTCATTAGTTAAAGGTTCTTGAGTCCTTTGCCTAGATTTGATTGTATTTGTTTATCTATGCTTGATCTTAAATTGTTATTAAACTGTTGAACTGTTTGACCTAGCGAACCCTGCGCATTTACTATACTAAATCTTTGGATTGATCCTAAAATAAATGAAAAGGACAACAAAGATAAAGTTAAAATAAAAACTTTAGTTATATCCTGATTTAATGGCGATAAAATAACACTTTTGCCCCTGTAAAAACAAGATCCTTTGTTGAACACATGGTTGTTCAAAATATATATAACTATAATTCGCTTTATAAGATTGGTATCTAATCATAATTTAATTTTTGTATTACATTAAAACATAAATATTTTCTATTGATTTCTCTGTTAATATTATTTTTAGCATTTTTTGTGGAAATCAGAATAAATTTGACCGTAGCAAAATGGAAAAAACTAGTTCAATTTTAAATAATTAACTTTTGCACTATAATATTATATTTTTATAAAATCAAAATTTTTTATTGATATAGGAAAAACAAAAATGACAAAATAATTTCATTAAACTTAGCCCCAAATGGTTGAAGCTAAAATTTAGTTATACTTCTTATAAAAATCCTTTGATAATATTATAGGATATTCAATATACAAATAGTAGTAAATACCAGAAATGCAATAAATAATACTATAAATTGCATTAATTGACCTTGTACTTTTTATAAAAGATTTTTCTGGTATTTAATAATGAAAACAACTACAACAATAATAGTAATGATATTGATTTTTGCATCAGTAGGTATAGTAACATCCGTATTTGTACATCCAGGTGTAGCATTCGCCACTCGAGGCCAACACCATCAGTTTACAAATGATATGTATATTCCTGACGTAAAACACTATTCTGAAGAAAAACTCCATATTAAAGAATTTCAACTATTTGACGACATCATACATGTTACAGGTGACAAATGACCGGAATATTAAATGATGATATTTACAGGAATAATTTCGATTACAAAGTTCTTATTCTTGGGATAAGATTCAATAGTGAATGTAATCTTTTATTTTATAATCTAAATGGTGATTGTTTTTTAGGTAATGGTCATACAAATTTGGTTTGACTTGTTGAAATTAAACAACACAATATGAATATACCTTGATTGTATTCTAATATATTATATTTTTTAACGTTTATCAGTTGGAGAGGCAAGGCGCGACATACAAACAAAGATTGAAGAATTAGAATACCTAAATCAATAGTCTTATAGAGAAAAAGATAAGGCTTGTTTTAGTTCGTATAACTATATCATCGATTAAGAAAAAAATTTTTATGACTTTAAATTTATTTTCTGTTGTTTCGATACTTATCTTTATATTGATTTGTTGGATTATTTTCCAATCTTTTTCTTCTCAATATTACCGATACAACCAGAAAAGACGATATTGCAACTATTACTCCTTGTATTATCTTAACAGTAATATCGGTTGTTCCTACATCAGTTTGCAGACCTATTGAATGGAGATCTATTACTCTTGTTAAAATATAGAATACTATTAAGGCTGCTGAGCCTACAATAGCTATAATATATGGTGTCTTGCATTTGTGTTTTACTTTTAGCATCCATATAGCTATTGGAATATAGGAAATAGCAACTATAAGGAAAAACGTCATTTCATTTCTTGTTGCTTGTATATCATCAGCAGATGCTGCTGCTTCATCCTTGTTATCTGCATTAGAAGATAATGCTGACAATGATTGCAATAGTTCCTGATAGTCTTCGTAAGATACATAAAAATACAGTAATGAAGTAGCAATCATCAATGTTGTAATAACATAGACAATTAACGGTTTGTGTGCTATGGTTATTGCCTTATGTTCTATTAGGTTACCTTTGGTCATCTTTTAGCCTTTAAACCAACAAGATTATTAACCATTAGAGTAACATTGTAATATCTTTGTTATTATTTTATGCTTTATTATATGATTCATGGATTCAAGAAAGATTACAATATTTTGTGTTTGCATATCTTTATCTTTTCTTCTTTTGGTAGCAACCCCTATTCTAAATATAAATAGCATCAAAATGATGGCTTTTGCTTCAAGTAGCAGTGAATAGAGCAAATGTAATGATTCATCTGACAAAATTAGCAGCAAAGCAGATGGTCATGTCTCAGGAACTGTATGTGAAATAGGTTTACCTCGAGATTCACCTGACATAAAGCTATCACCTAAACCGATCAGTTCGGAAGAAAAAGTCAATGAACTAACAGGTATGGAAATCAAATACCAACCTGCTTCTGCTTAATCCAATGATAAAGTGTTGGTCTTAGCAGAATTGCAATTGAAACAGTCTGAAGTTAACGATGCTCAAAAATCGTTACTGGATAAGGGATGGCAAGTGACTGCATTGCACAATCATGAACTATTTGAAAGCCCTTTTATGATGTATTTGCATGCCCAAAAATCTGATGATTTGAATAATGTTCTTCAAGACATTCGAGATACTTTAGAGAAAACAAATTGTGGATGCACATAAAATAAAATAATATGACAACAGAGGAAATTTTTAATAAGCCAAGATAAATCTCTATATGAACAAGTGAATCGATGTAACAATTATGAGAACAATTGATCAAGCCAGAGTATCACTATGCATTAAATCACTTGCAAATTCATGGCTAAATGTGTGTTCACCTAACGTTTATCATGATAAATTAGATACATATAAAATGCTAAAATTGAAAACTATCTAAAAAACATGACAGATTATAAAAGGTTTTACAAGATATAATAAACATAAACAATTCGACATATAGAATTAAAGTAATATTCTCTAACGTATTTCAATGATAATAGTTTTTTTTACTATTAAAAAGGCACACTAATTTATGACTATTATGAAATATATAAATAAAAAAGATACTGTATGCTCTAATTAATATATTATGTATACCATTATCTTTTGCAATATGATTCTATAATAGTAAGCAAGGTTACTATTGAAAGATTGAAACATTATCTTCTTTTGACAATGCATTTACAAATTGTGGGTCAACCAAATCGTCGATGTTAGGATAATCACTTATTATTCCTCTTTCAGCATAGAATTTTGCAATATCGTTGCCTGATTTATATAGTGACGTTGTTTCATTTGAACTTTTGTTCATAGAGTTGTGAGAATTATAGTTTAAATTTAAAATTAAAACATTGTTAATTCCTTCATTAATTTTATCCTCTGTTAATCCAGATTTATGAGACATTATTGCTATATCTTGCTCTTTATTATTAGTGAAATCGGTTTTTGCTTCAATTAATGATTTTATTATATTTTGAATATCAGAAGGTCTTTGTTCTACTATATTAGAGTGAAAAACTAAAACATTTGTTATGACTCCTGGGGTAATGGTGGCAGTAGATAGAATTCTAAATCCTTTCTTTAAAGCATCAGTTATAAATGGTTCATATACGTGACCTGCAAATATATTTCCCTTTTGTAATTCCTTAGAAACATTCTCAGCAGCGACATTTACAAATTCTACGTCTCCTTCCGAAAGTCCAACTTTTTCAAGTGATTTTAATACAAATAGGTGAGAAAAACTATTGATTCCTTCGACACCTATCTTTTTACCCTTTACATCTGTAAGATTATTTCCTTTGCCTACAATAGCATCTGCTTTATAAGATGAATCAAGGTTATATACCACTTTATTATCGATGCCTTGTGATTGCTCGATTATGGCATCAGAATAGACTATAAACATGCCATCTAGGTCTCCAGCTGAATATGCGTTTACTGCATCATTGTAACTTTGAAATAAAGTTAAATTTACATCAACTCCGTTTCTTTTAAAATACTCTTTTTCTTGTGCAATATATGATAAAAAGTTTGGAACCCACACAGTCAACCCTATTTTTATTGGTGGTAATTTATTAGTAGATTGCGCACTTGCAAAAGTAAACGAATTAGACACAAAAAGGGTTATAATAAAACTGCACAATATTGATATTAAAAAATGTTTTTTATATTCACAATCCAATTGACAAGTCTTATTTTACCATTAATGGATCAAATATAAAAGAATAGTTGTTTGTAT
>JBQCGN010000105.1:0-3717 GCA_051955655.1 Candidatus Nitrosocosmicus sp.
CTATGAACATGACCGGCGGCAGCATGGGTTCTAACAGCTCAAGCAGCAAATAAACTATCACAGAACGAAAAAAAACAATAAGTTTTATCAAAAAAACCTAATTTTTTTATTTTAATATACTCAATCAGTTAAAATTACTTTGATGACATTTCAACTCTCACACTAAGATTGTAAAAACCTTTCTTTAGTATTTAATCCGGACTATTCATTAATAATTTGTTATTGTTCCTTCTAAAATTATTATAAATAAATATGGTTAAACATACCATTTTATTAGTGGTTTTTGATAGTCTATCTGAATATCTTAATGCAATTGAATCTGCCGGCGAGTTAAAACGGATAAAGGTAGAAGTTGATCCTGATCTGGAGGTCGCGGAGATAATGAGAAGGCTGATGTACTCGGGAAATAGTCCTGCTATATTATTTGAAAATGTCAAAGGGAGTCAAATACCCATATTAGGTAATGCATTTGGTACGATAAAAAAATTACAAATAGCTTTAGATATGCAGGATTTTTCTGAAATTGGAAATAGGATTGTTGATCTAACAAAATTAAAAATGCCCAGTGGAGTTTTAGATAAAATTAAAATGTTGCCAAAACTCAATGAACTTTCTGAATATGGACCAAAAATAGTCGATAAAGGACCTGTCAAAGAAAAGATAAATACAAAAAATCCTTCATTCCTAGACTTTCCTATTCTTAAATCCTTTGCAAAAGATGCCGGTCGTTTTATAACTTTTGGTATGACTATAACAAAACATCCTGAAACAGGTACAAGAAATATTGGTCTATACAGAATACAAATTCTTAATGAAAAAAAAGCTCTTATGCACTGGCAGATTCATAAACGAGGAGCTCAACATTATGAAATTTTAAAAGATTCAAAAAAACCTATAGAGGTTGCAGTAGTTATAGGTTCTGATCCATCAACAATTTTCAGTAGCATAGCTCCTGTTCCTGAAGGTTTGGATAAATTTCTGTTTTCAGGAGTATCTAGAAAAAAAGGGATAAAACTAGTAAAATGTTCTACTGTTGATTTAGAAGTTCCAGCTAATTCTGAAATAGTTTTTGAAGGATTAGTAGATCCAAATAAACTGGAACTTGAAGGTCCTTTTGGTGATCATACTGGATACTATACGCCGCCGGATTTATTTCCTACATTTACTTTAACAGGAACAATGCAAAAAGAAAAGCCCATTTATTTGACTACTGTTGTTGGTAAACCAGTTCTAGAGGATGCTTTTTTTGGTAAGGTTATTGAAAAATCTTTTCTTCCACTTATTAAAATGTTCCAGCCTGAGGTTGTAAATTTTACAATGCCACCTGCTGGTTGGTTTCAAGGACTTGCTATTGTCTCAATAAGAAAGAGATATCCTGGTCAAGCAAAAAAGGTAATGATGGGTCTATGGGGTATGGGGCAGTTATCATTGACAAAAATTTTTGTTGTAGTTGATTATGATATTGACATAAATAATATGGATGAGGTAATTTGGGCTATTACTACAAAAGTTGATCCTAAACGAGATGTAGTAATAATCGAAAATGCTCCAACAGATACATTAGATCCTGCATCGCCCCTTGTAAATCTAGGCTCAAAAATGGGTATTGATGCAACTACCACATGGAAAGAGGAAGGATTCCAAAGAGATATTCAAGAAGAAGTGAAGGTTGATGAAGAAACAAAGACTTTGGTTGACAAGAAATGGTCAGAATATGGTTTAATTTAGTAAGACCTTTTTATGTTTGGATTTATCTAATCTCGTATATCAAATCATTTGTTGTCTATATTTGATTTGCAAAAAGGAATTACGTTATAGTAAACGTTTCAGACAAATTTTATTTAAATATTGATATGCTGTATAGTTATATTATGGGTAATTATTGTGGGGTTTGTATACAATTGTAGACAAAATACCTATCTCAGAAAAATATTAAAAATATATGGAGATCTTTGGTATAAATATAATATATATAATTTATTTGAACTCTTGCCCTTTAATTTGAAATTTCAATTTTTTTTATTCCTACTTTGTAATGTCAAACCAATATTAAATATTAAATTTAATTTATAACTAAAATATAATCTCTTCTTTCTCTGTTATTTTACATTTAAGAGAACATATCTTTTCTCGAACATGATATATGATACCTTTCTACTTGGCTGAGTAATTGAAAATTAAAATCATTATTAAGACTGTAAAGTTAATTAAAAAACTAAATTTCTTCCTTATCTATCATTTAAGGCAAGGTAGAAGAAAAATAGAACAATAATTAAAGATATCTTACATGCTTTACATATTTTTTTTGATTGCCTTTTTTTAAGAGATACTTCTAAAGCCTTTCAAGGTCAATTAAGTCATATATCAAAATAGAGAATATATGATGAAGGTTGGCTTTGAATCCGTTTGATTATGGGATATTGAGAGTCTAAAGATAAAGAAATTCTTTCAATAACCATGTCTAAAGAAGAAAATATTTGTGGCAGTAAAAACTCTATCAAAGCTTTTAGAAAAATATAATTCCAATCCAGTATCGACAAATGAAGGAATCTTGTCTCCACAAACCTATAGTTTCTTAGACCATGATGCTCAGACCATGTGATTCACAATTCATTGGAGAAAAACATTAGTGGAAAAACTATCCAATACATAAAGGATAGAATCGCAGGATTGATGAATATTTTTCCTTCTAGAAAAAAAATTGTAAGCTAGAGAATGTTAGGCAATGGTTAGCGTTGTTTGCACATTGTTACAACAGAGAACTAGTGGCTTAACTTTGCAGATGCGTAAATGGCTATGATAATATTTTTATAGCGAATTCGTGTAGTTTTTTTTTAATGAGTTTAAATGTAAAAGATGATTCAACGGACAGCCAACCTTCGTCAACAAATAATATTGCCGGTCCTAAAAATAGTGGATCAACAAATAATGATCAAATTCCTAATATCGTTGCTTTGGAAGTTTTGGAAAAAAATGGTGTTAATGTAGAGAGACTAAAAGAATTAATAACAAAGGGTGTGGGTGCAGAATTCACTACATATTATTATTATACTATTTTAAGAATGCATTGCACAGGTCTTGATGGAGAAGGCATTAAAGAAATAGTTGAGGATGCAAGAATCGAAGATAGAAATCACTTTGAAGCCATGGTTCCAAGATTGTATGAACTGGGTGGAAGCTTGCCACGTGATATAAGAGATTTTGCAACTCAAGCCGGATGTCCAGATGCATATTTACCAGACAATTGGAAAGACCTGTCTTCAATTATTAAAGTTCTTTTAGAAGCAGAACAATGTGCAATTCGATCATGGGGAGAAGTATGTGATATGACTGCAGGAAAAGATCCGAGGACTTATGATATCGCTCAAAGAATTATGCAAGAAGAAATAGAACACGAAGCTTGGTTTATTGAATTGATTTCAAAAAGACCTTCTGGACACTTTAGGCGAAACTTTCCAGGTCAGTCTCCACACACTGCAGGCTCCGGTGGCTTGATCCATTTATAATTTTTTTTGTAGATAATTAATTCAACATTTTCTGTTTCAATCTTATATTATGAAATTAAAGCAGTATTTCTCGATATTCTATCATAATTTGCATTTAAATTATCATCTATTTCTATTAATTTAGATTCTTTGATTATTGGTTTATTTTTTTTATGAAGCGGGTTGTTTGCAATCTTTAATGTGTTTAAAGATAATGTTTTATAACCAGATT
>JBQCGN010000106.1:0-6668 GCA_051955655.1 Candidatus Nitrosocosmicus sp.
GGGAATAGTCATCAAATAGAGTTCTGTCAGTAACATACGTATTGCATTTCGCCAATACTTTTTTATTGGTATTCTAAAGGATTCTATATATATAAAAATATAATTTTTATCTTATTATCTAGGAGTCAGGGTTCTTGATCAATTAACTTTAATATATGATCTAAAGCTCCTTTAATTGTATGTTCCTTTGGTTGGGTATATGTCAAATTCCTTTTCTTTAATTCTTCTGATGTTTTTGGACCCAGAGAAATTATTTTTCTAATTCCTAAATTACTTAGCAATTCTTGATCGTTTTTTGCATTTGGAATTGATTCTAATTCATATTGATTTTTTTCTGTAAAAAAATTATTTGCTAATATCCTAAAAAAAGATCTTACTGTTGATGGACTGGTAAATATAATAGATATTTTGTTTTTATTGGAGACAATATTTTGAAATTTTTTCCATTCATTTGATTCTTTTACCCGATCGAATTCTCTAGTTTCGTAAAAGAATACTTGATCTAGAATCAAGTTTTTGTATTTTTTGATTATAAAATTGTGAGAACTTAGTGATTCTAAACTTCTTGGCATTAGTATTTTAGCTTTCTGTTCTTTTTTCTCATTGTCTTTATCCAATTTCTCTAAAATTTCCATGATATTGTTTATCGAGTAATCAGTTTTAATATTATCAAGAACAAGAGGGATATTGTTATTATCATTAATATTTCTAATAGATTGCGAAAAAGAACCATTAATAGCCAGAATAGCTTTAATTTTGTTTTTCTCTATTTCCTTTTTAGTCTTAGGACCTATGGCAATAAAACAATTAGCATTATTTTCATTTAATTTTATCAAGTTTTGCATAATTCTAGAAATGTCTTTCTCTTTTTTTATTTTTTCAAAAAAAATATTTACCGAGCGTGAACTTGCAAATATGTAATAATCATAAAACCCATTTTCTATCTTTTTTATGGTATTGGATATATTAATTGAATTTATTGGAATTGTGATAATTGTGGGAAGGGCAATTAAGTTTATTTTGCTTATATTTTTGTATTGACTGAAGAGGGCGATATCATCTTTATCTATTTCTTCCCTTGTAATAACAATGTTTATATCTTTCAATTTAACAAATTTTATTTGAATTTTTTTCTATTACAAAGTGTTTATGGAATCGGATACCATCCTATTTTATCATGTAGTTCTACTGTATCACCAATAATTATGATTGCTGGAGGTCTAATACCTTCTTGTTTTACTTTCTCTATTATATTATGAAGTTTTCCTTTTATTACTCTCTGATTCTTTAATGTACTATTCTCAATCACTGCAATTTTTTTATTTCCGTTATTGGTACCTTTTCTAATTTTTTCTATAATTATGTCTAGTTTTTCTGTACCCATATAAATTACAACCGTATCCACCGCATCAAATAATTTTTCCCATCGTACCTCGGGTGTTTTTTTTTCAGGGTCTTCATGTCCAGTTACAAATACTACTGCAGAGCTAAATTTTCTATGAGTTAATGGAATTCCAGAATATATTGCTGCACCTATCCCTGAAGTGATTCCTGGAATTATTTCAAAAGATATGTTGTTTGATTTTAGGAATTCGGCTTCTTCTCCTCCTCTACCAAATATGAAAGGGTCTCCTCCTTTAAGCCTTAAAACTTTCTTCCCATTTTTAGCGTAGTGTAGCATTAGTTCATTAGTTTTATTTTGATGAGAAGTCGGATCTCCAATATTCCTGCCGACATATACTTTTTCTGTACTTTCTGGAAATAACTTTACAATGTCTTTTCCTATCAACCTGTCATACAAAATGACATCTGATTCATTTATTAATTCCATCGCTCTAACTGTAAGTAGTTTTGGATCACCTGGTCCTGCACCACATATGAATATTTTTCCTACTCTGTTGTCTTTATGTTGGTCTTTCTCTGTTTTATTCATTCTATGATAATTCCTTTTATGATGTCGGTCTCTTTACTGATATCTTTTTTGCTCCATTCTATTGTTATTTCTTTTGCTCCTTTGGAAATAAGCTGGTCAGCCATTTTTTTTCCAAGCTTTTTAGGAGTTTCTGCATTCCCTATTTCTTTTAATTTTATAGATCTTTTGCCGTCTAAAGAATAGATTGCAGCAATTAAAGATATTCTATTGTCTTCTTTATTTGTTATTGCTAGTGCGCCTAAAGGTACAGTACAACCGGCTCCTATGCTGTCTGTCAGAGCTCTTTCAGCTTCTATCTCGTTTCTTGATGATTGATTCTCAATTTTTTTTAATGTCTTTATCATATTTGGGTCATCTTTTCTGCAAACAATAGCTATAGCTCCTTGACCTGGTGACGGTATAAAGGTCTGATAATTTAATCTCTGGGTTATTATTTTATCAAATCCAAGTCTTTTTAATCCTGCCTCTGCTAGTACTATTCCTGTATAATTTTTTTCTTTTGATTTTGATATTCTTTTCTCAATATTTCCTCTTATTGATTTAATTAAGATTGATGGATACTTTGTTTTAATTTGAATGGCTCGTCTTATACTACTTGTTCCTATAATTGATCCAGTCTCTAACTCGCTTATCTTTTTATTATTTATGTTATTGATAAAAACATCATAAGGTTTCTCTCTTTTTGGAATACTTGCAATTATTAATTTGTCTGAAAAACCTGCATGCAGGTCTTTAAGACTATGCACTGCAAAATCTGCTTTGTATTGCAATAAACACTCGTTCACTTCTTTTTCGAAAACTCCATTTTGATCTATTGCAAAAAATGGTCTCTTGTCTTTATCACCCTTTGTGGTGATTAATTCTACTCTGAATTCATTTTCTTTTGATTGGTTTTTTAAAAGTTTTACAATTGTATTTGTCTGATGAATAGCTAATTTACTTGATCTTGTTGCAATTACAATTTCTTTAAATATCTTTCACCTTTGTTAGCGCATTTTCATATCCTTCAATGGTTTTTTCGATATCTTCTTCATTGTGATCAGATGATATGAAGCAAGTTTCATATTGAGATGGTGGAATAAAAATATCTCCTTTATAAAGTAATATTTTAAACAATTCATTGAATTTTCCGATATCGGATGTTTTGACGTCTTGATATCTTTTGATAGATTTATCTGTAAAGAATATTTGAAACATGGAGCCTATTGAGTTAATAGAAATTTTTATGTCTTTATCATATGCAATATCTTTTATTGCATTTACCATTCTATCACAAGTTCTGTTTACTTTTGGATAAATGGTATTTTTATTTTTATTTAAAATTTCTATTGTTTTTAAAGCTGCTGTAACTGATACAGGATTTGCTGCAAAAGTACTGGCTTCATAAACTTTTCCATTTGGAGCAAATTGCGACATTATATCTTTTCTTCCTGCTATTAAAGATATGGGATATCCATTTCCTAAAGCTTTTGCAAAAGTTATTATGTCTGCTTTTATTCCAAAAAATTCACTTGCACCTCCAAGTGCAAGTCGAAAGCCTGTAACTACTTCATCAAATATCAATATAATGTTATTTTTTTTAGTGATTTCTCTAACTTCATTTAAATAATTTTTCTCTGGAAGGATTAATCCTGAATTAGCCAAAACTGGTTCTATAATTATACATGCAATATCATTCTCATTATTTTTTTCTTTTTCTATAACTGTTTGTAATGCGTTTAAATCATTAAAAGGAACTGTTATTGTCTTATTGATACTTTCGATTAATATGCCATCTTCTACTTTACCAAGTTCCGATATTGACGATCCAGTTGATTTGTCCATTACATAGTCAAAAGCGCCATGATATCCTCCATCAAATTTTATTATCTTTGTTTTTTTTGTAAATGCTCTTGCTAATCTTATTGCATGCATATTTGCTTCTGCTCCGGTATTTGTGATTCTTATCATTTCTGCTCCGGGGATTAATTTAATGCATTTTTCTGCCAATTCAATTTCTTTTTCGGTGGGTATGCAAAATAAATTTCCTTTGTCTATCTGATCTTTAACCTCTAGAGATATATCCTTATTACTATGTCCTAAAAAAACTGCTCCATAACCCATACAATAATCAATTAGAGTGTTACCTTCTTTGGTAAATATCCTACTGCCATTACCTGATATCACATAAAATGGATGTGGCCGAAAAAATCGAACTGGGCTATTAACTCCACCAGGAATTATTTCACAAGCTTTATCAAATAATACCTTGGATTTGTCAAACATCAAATAGGTATAAATATTTTATAAAAGTTATAATTGTATCTAATTTTTTATTTTATTTTTTTAATATCTCTGCCATTTTTTTTGCATGATAGGAAATTATTATATCAGCTCCTGCTCTTTTAATTGAAGTCATTAATTCTGTTATTGCTGATTCTTCGTTTATCCAGTTATTTAACGAAGCTGCTTTAATCATGGAATATTCTCCTGAAACACTATATGCTGCGATCGGATGAAAAGAATTTTGTCTTGCTGAGCGTATTAAATCGAGATTTGGAATGGCCGGTTTTATCATTAAAATGTCTGCTCCTTCTTCCATATCTGAAATGATTTCTCTACATGCTTCTCTATTGTTTGTGAAAGGCATTTGATATGATCGCCTATCACCAAAAAGGGGCAAAGAATGTGCTGCATCTCTGAATGGAGAAAAAAAAGATGATGCCTGTTTAGCAGAATATCCCATAATCAATGTATCTTGATAATTGCTTTCATCTAATGTGTCTCTTAATATTTTTACTTGACCGTCCATCATTGCAGAAGGTGCTACAATATCTGCGCCAGCTTTTGCATGACTTAACGCAACTTTTGAAAGTGTACTTAAGGTGCTATCGTTATCTATTGTATTGTCTTTGATTACACCACAATGGCCGTGACTTGTATATTGACACAAACAAACATCGGAAATAATTACTAACTTATCACCAAATTCATCTTTTATTCTTCCTATTGTTTGCTGTACTATTCCTTTTTGATCAAAAGAGTTTCTTCCACTCTCATCTTTTTTTAATGGAATTCCAAAGAGTATGACTGCTTTAATTCCAAGAGAAATGATCTCTTCTATCTCTAATACTACCGAGTCTAAAGGAAATCTAAAAACTCCGGGCATCGATTCTATTTCTATTTTTTGATCAATTCCTTCTTGCACAAATAATGGAACAACCAGATCTTTGGTTGATAGTCGCGTTTCCTGTAACAGGTCCCTAATAGCTTCATTTTTTCTTAATCTTCTTAACCTTGTCTTTGGAAATATGCTGTAATTGGAGTTATTGTTGGTATATATTTCGAAATTCTTATTATTGTCTATACTGTATGCATTTTTACCGATATTGTTTTTATTAAATGATTTATAGTTTTTCATAATTAAATAGTTTCAATGCCAGATTTATCAATTCACTGTTTTTGTTGTTATTTTGAGAAAATTCCCTTCTTAGATTGTTCATTGGAGTAGATAAGATGCCCTCTACCAGAGCATAAGAAAATTGCTCGAGTATTTTTATATCTTTTTCTTCTATTTTGCCTGTTCCTATTAATGATACAGCTTTTCTGAATTCTTTTTCTCTGATGTAGTCTGCATTTTTAAAGATTGATATTATGGTTGGTTCTGAACTTTTTCGTTTTAATATTTCTTTGATCAAGAAAATTTCTTCCTCTATTATTTTTTCTGCAGACATTATCTCTTTTTTCCTTTTTCTTACATTCTTTTCAACAATCTCTGAAATTTGATCTATATTTACCAATTTAGTTTTATTTAATGTTGCGATACTGTCTTCTACCGTTCTAGGATTGGATAAATCAAAGATCATCAGTGCTTTATCTCTTTTTTCTATGATTTCTGCCATTCTCTCATATGTTAACAAATAATATGGTGCAACCGTTGAAATGAAAACTAGGTCAATATCTGAATATAATTTATGCATAGCTTCATCAAACGGTATTGGACTACCTGCAACTGTTTCAGCGAAAGAGCGAGCTCTTTCAAATGTGCGACTACTTATAAAAAATTTTATATCTCTTTGTTTCAATGTTTTAGCTATTAGACTTGCTCCTTCTCCTGATCCTATTAGTAGAATTTTTTTTTCATCCATGTCATCAAAATATTCATAGGCTAAATTGACTGCCATGGATCCTATTGACATGCTACCTTTGTTTATTCCAGTAGCTGCTCTCACCTTACTTCCTATTTTAATAGTTTTATCAAATAAAATATTTAAATTTGGACCGCAAAAACCGTTTTTTCTAGAGAATTCTATTGATCTTTTTACTTGTCCAAGGATCTGATCTTCGCCTATTACAAGCGAGTCAAGACCAGACGTTAATTTGGCAAGATGTCTTATTGCTTCCTCGCCTGTGTCGATTATGACGTTAGATTTAATTTCCTCAATAGGAATATTTATTAGCGATGACCACAATTCTATAATTCTATCAACATTTGGACTAGTTCCTGCACCAAATATTTCTACTCTATTACAAGTTTGTAATAGTATACATTCGTCCAACTCCTTGGAGTCTATAAAATTTCTGTATGCATTAAAAATATCTTTAAATGTAAATTTTTCTAGAATGTGGATTGGTGAATTTTTAAAAGTAACCCTTAAATTGATAAATTGCGATGATTCTAAACTTAAATATACTGTCATCTGCCTCTGTTAACCTCCAATTTCTCTAATATGTTAATAATTCTTTCTTTAACTTT
>JBQCGN010000107.1:0-2784 GCA_051955655.1 Candidatus Nitrosocosmicus sp.
AGGATATTTCAAAAGACCGATATTATAATAATTAGTATTACAATGTACAATATTTACAACAATTACAATAAACTTGTAAAATATATGAAGACAATTCTTTAAATATTTTGTTTTGAATTTTGAAATAATGTCTCTTGATAGCAAAACCGTAAATTATGCGGCTGTCTCCGAGCGTCCGTTTCTCTGTGACGGTTCTCATAGAAACTGTTGCAACATCCACTGTTCAAGCTGCCACAGGATTGACTTTAACTAAAACAGGTGGTTGGAGCCTAACTTTCCAGAAGTTGATAATGTAAGACTGTAATCGCCTTAAACAACCATATCTATTTTCTTTTATTTATGAACAATGCGTCATGAATATATTATGTAAAGTTTTAGAACGGTATTATCAGAATATCTAATTGAAAGATCAATTCTTCATTCATACTCTACTTGAAATAGAAAACTAAATTGATCTTTATTTAAGGATCTGTTGAAAACTAAAAACAAACAAGAATCCTTTGACAATGTAAGTTATTTGCTCCTCTAAATGAATGCTTTAAATCCTACCGTTGATAAATAACAAAATTCTATTTTATTGTGTGTTTTGTAAATTTTGATTTTTATATATTGACTACTATTATTTACCGTTTCCAATAATTCCGTTCTGCGACAGGTACAGCAGAGGCCCAAATGTATGTCCAGCATCAGTACTTATTCTTGCGACAGGCTCATTGCTTGTGCTGTTGCGTTCCCACCATGTGATATAGACCTTGTTTCCAGAAGCAGCTATGTTGGCATCAGATGAATCTGTGTTGGGTGTATTGCTTAAATTCATTTTATCTGCAAATGTTTTTCCTCCATCAGTTGAGGCTCTAAACATTACTTCGTTGTTTCCTGTTTTGTTTGACCACCATACGATGTATACATTGTCGTCTGATGTAGCCATTGGGGCCCCCATCCTTTTAACCGGTGTTGTATTAGGATCTATAAAAGCTGCTGCTTTCTACATTAAGGCAGTTGAAGACATGGACAACATGCTAGATAAGAATACAGCAGTAGCGATAGAAAAAACAAGTACTGTTTCAAAGGTTATTGTAGATTTCTTTATCATGCTCAAGCAATTGAGGATAGAATATTTTAAACTTTTTGCTTTTGACTTTATATTAACAGATTATCTGTTAAATTTCCATCGCTAGTTCCAAAGTAAAATACCTATATTGTATTTTTCTAATGATCAATATTTAGTACCAACAAAACAGATGCACTCATTATCCATTTTTATTGATCCATCAGTTGGATTTGCATATTTGGCTTTCACTTCTTCTGCTACCGTATTCCATATTTCCTCTTGTCTCCTTGCAGATTCTTTTTCTAACGCCGCCTTCAAGGGAGCGGCTATATCCTTTACATGGTTAACATAATCATTAGCTGAATCCAATTCAAACGTTACATTTTGTCTTTCAATTTGGATGTCTTTGAATCCTGCCTTTTGCAAAGAATCCTTTAGAATCCTATCATCCGCAAGAGAACAAGGTCCTAGAACTCTATTGTCAGGATAAGAAGAAACGGTTGGATTAGAAATATTCAGTTCCCTCATTATGATGCTAAGTGGAAATCCTACAAAAGGAGTCTTTAATTGAGAAGACCAAACTGCTGTTGCAAGTCTTCCTTCATTCTTTAAGAAATTAAATATATTTTTCAATGCATTATCAAGATTTGGAAGGAACATCAATCCCCATCTGCAAAGTACCGCATCAAAAGATAATGGTGATAGCTGTAGAGATTCTATATCGCTTTCTTTGAACTCTATTATATCTTGTAATCCTAATGATGCCGATCTCTGTCTTGCAATTGATAGCATTTGAGGCGATATATCAACTGCAAGTACACGGCCTTGAGAACCGACTAGTTTTTTTGCTGCTGTTATAGCTGGCTCACCAATTCCTGTTGCTAAATCAAGAACGATGTCACCTTGCTTTACTTCTGCAAGATCAATCAACCTATCATTTATCTTTTGAGCACCTTTCTCAATTACCTGCCACCAATACCCCCATCCAGATGCTGCATTATCCCATCCTTGACGTTGAGCTGATTTGTATTGGTTGGCGTCAAAAGACATAAGCGAATTGTGTTTTTATGAATTATTAAATATTTCTACCTAGTCTTCATTTGTGTTTTCTTTTACTGTTTGATTAAAATGTTAAATGAGATTACAACTTCCTGCAATAATGATTGACAATATGTTAAGTTAACTAAACATCTTACTAATAATATACACCAAATTGCAGATTTATCTTAATGTTTGTTACTAAGATAAAAAGTTCCAATAAATGAAAATAAAAATCAAAAGAAAACATTAAAATTTTTTTTTAGTCCCATTTAGATTCATCGTCAGATAAAGCTCGCCAGTATCCTCTTCTCCTACAATTGGGGCACCATTTTTGTTATAATATTTCTTCTAGGTGTTTGCCTCTAAGATCAGCAACTTTTTTGTTACCACATTCACATTTAACTACAGGATATAAAATTACCTAGTAATACACTGCGTAATGTTTATAGCTAGGTATTGTTAGTAGATCCAAATGGGAAGATCAATTCCTTCGTTCAGACAGATACTCCAAATAGAAAAACTCAATTGGTCTTTATTTAAGAAACTGCTTCCATCTAAAAAAGACAAACAGGAATTTGATAAGGTATTTGATAGTGTGAGATTATATACTTCTTATTTAGGTAATGCATCAAATCCTATTGTCATAGAGTCTGTTTTAATGAGCCCCATCTTCCATCATTATAAGCAACTCT
>JBQCGN010000108.1:0-2687 GCA_051955655.1 Candidatus Nitrosocosmicus sp.
ATAATTCGAAACAAGCATCCAGTCGAACAAAGTGAATTGATTTATATCACAAATCTGCCAAGAAGAACAGTCCAAGCATCCATTGAAGAGCTAAGGAATCAGGGATTAATTATAGAGAAAAACAGTCTCGATGATACAAGAAAAAAAATTTATAATTTAGTGAAGGATGAGTGGATATAGATGTTAAAGCTCATTTTAATTTAAAATTTTATCAAGAGAATAAAGTTATCAAATCAGCAATCCATTCTAATTTATTTCACAATCTCATTATATAATATTACAATAAAAGCCATAATTACAACAAATATTAGTAATACTTAAAGACATTTTTGGATTTTAGAAAAAATACAGATAGTAATGGAACAGCAAGAAAGTCACTGATAAAGAATATTGATATAAAGGTCGATATTTATAAAAAGAGATTTATGTGCACAAACCATTTGACGATGACAGAAATATCAAGGACGATATAAATGTCAAAAACAAAGAATCATTAAAAGAAGAACTAAATTCAATAGAACAGATAGAACATAACAATTCATTGTCAACAGAAAAAGACCAAAATGACAGATTTCATACTTATTTTAAAAGAAATAAAATAAATTTAGATGAGATCGCTAATACAATTTTATTTATATCTTCATTTATTGGTATATGGCAACTTGTTTATTTGTTAGGTATTTGGCCACAAATATCGTTACCATCACCATTGATGGTTACAGAATCTTTTTATGAATTATTGCAAAATAATATGCTTATTATTAGCATTGGAATGACCATGTATAGACTTGCAATTGGTTTTGTCATATCTATCGTCATAGGAATGATAATAGGGTTTACGATGGTAAAGTTTCCTGTGTTTGGAAAAACAATGAGCTCTTTTGCAATAGGATTGCAGTCTTTTCCAAGCATAGCTTGGGTGCCATTTGCAATATTATTGATAGGATTAAATGATTTAGGGATATTATTTGTGGTTGTCTTGAGCTCGGTTTTTTCAGTTATGATATCTACTTACAGCGGATTAAGAAATATACCCATTATATACATAAGGGCAGCGAAAAATATGGGAGCGAAAGGATTTCATTTATTTAGATATCTAATGATACCTGCTGCTACTCCAGCTTTAATTGAAGGCATAAAACAAGCATGGTCATTTGCATGGCACGCATTGATAGGAGCAGAGATACTGATGGCCGCATCAATAGGCATAGGACACATTCTATTGGTAGGAAGAGAATTTCAATCAATGAGCCAAATAATAGCATCGATGGTTACAATATTTGCATTGGGAATGATATTTGACAGAGTAATATTTTCAAAAATCGAAGACAAAGTCAGAGAAAAATGGGGATTAAAACAAGAGCATGAACATGGAAGCATATAATTGTAATAATTTTCAATAACTAAAAAAGACTACATATTAATTTATAGTTAAAAAGGGGCGATTGGAATAACAAATATTTTGCACTATAAAATAAATACTATATTAAATTGACAAAATTATATCAAAAAGTCTGTAAAACACCATTTTCGATAAGAAATCGACCCCATAGTAATAAAATTATCGAAGATCAACAAATGTAATTAATTTATAAAAGCCAAATTACAGATTTTTCTAATTATATTCTTTCACAAAATATAATCGGTGTGGGTTTTTTCTTTTGATATGTGAATCATTACTTGGGATATAAGAATAAGTCGCATATTTAGTACATTTTTTGCCGATTTCTTATCGCTAATACATCCTCTTGTTTTAAGAATTACATCGTGAATGCTCTTTCAAAATTTGGTATTTCGATTGCAATAATTATTGCAATAATAATAACATCTCAGTATAGCAACCAAGGTTTATTTTCTAGTAATTCTAATAATGACAACAATAAAAACAATAATTCAGATACATATACAAATATTGATGGTTCTCAATCATCAAAAACATTAAGAATAGGATATTTTCCTAATGTAAACCATGCACAGGCAATTATTGGATTAAAAAACGGAGACTTTCAAAAGATTATAAATAAAAATGAAAATAATTCTTCTCAAAAGAAAGTTGATATAAAGGAATTTGTTTTTAGTGATGGACCTTCTGCGCTGGAGGCTTTATTTGGGGGTCAGATAGATGTGGCCTATGTTGGACCACTACCTGCAATTAATGGATTTATAGCATCAAATAACGGAGGATTAAAAATAATATCAGGTGCAGCAAGCGGTGGAGCATCATTTGTGGTCAGAAATGATGCAGGAATTCAATCTGTAAAAGATTTGGGCGGGAAAAAATTTGCTTCACCACAGATAGGAAACACGCAAGATATATCGCTTAGAAAATATATTGTCAATAATGGATATAAAACTACAGAAAACGGAGGAAATGTTACAGTAGTTCCAGCAAAACCATCAGACATTTTTACGCTTATGTTAAAAAAAGAAATTGATGGGGCATGGGTTCCTGAGCCATGGGCAACTAGATTAGTTAAGGAAGCTAATGGAAAAATATTTGTAGATGAAAGAGATTTATGGCCACCCCAAGGCAAATTTGTAACTGCAAACATCATAGTCAGAACGGATTATTTGAATCAAAATCCAGATGTAATAAAAAAACTGCTTGAGGCTCATGTAAATGAAACTATATGGATCAACAATCATCTAAATATAACTACAGATTCATCAAATGAAACAATCAATAA
>JBQCGN010000109.1:0-2515 GCA_051955655.1 Candidatus Nitrosocosmicus sp.
AAGACTATAGTTTGTATTAATGCTGTTGCTTTCCAATAAAGTTATTGCAGCTAGAAATGAAATTATGGTGGCAGTCAAAGCAATTATCCCATATAAATCAATTTTTTTAATATTTGATAGAGATTTATTATTGGGATGGATATCAGTGATATCCATATCATTAAGTTTTGTATCACTATTACTTTCACTAATACTACTTTTGTCCGAATCTGGCGATAATTTGCTATTTCCAATGTGCACAAATCTCCATATGATTATCCATAAAGCAACTGCTACTGGAATTATAGAAAAGAATGTTGCTTGCCATCCAAAATTTTGAATGATGGTTGCACCGACTACTATACCGACGACAGCCCCTCCAGAAAAAGTTGAGCCAAATATTGTCTGACCTATTGCAAGTTTTTCATTGGGAAGAATTTCTCTAATTATGCCAAATGCTATTGGAAACATTGCCAAGCCAACGCCTTGAGATATTCTAGATGCTATCATAAATTCGATATTATGAGAAAATCTTCCAGATAGAATACCTAGAGCATAAAACGCCATTATGATAAGCAGTATTTTTTTCTTGCCATAGATATCAGCAAGCTTGCCTGCTATTGGAGTCATTACTGCTCCTGCAATTATATAAGATGAAAGTATCCATGTAGATGTGCTATATGAAATATTAAAATCATGAATAAAGTCAGGAATTGCAGGTAATATCATTGTCTCATCAAACATCACAATTAAACCAAGACAGCTTAGAATTGCAAGTATAATTTTCCAGTTTGAATAATTCGATTGTTGTTGTTTTTTCATATTATTTATATCCAATTTTCACTTCACTACCAAAACAAGATGTATATCCATAATACTACTGAATTCTTCAAAAGGTATAACCATGATATCTAATATTTGAAACCTATTTTATCCTTCTATCGCTGTTTATTTGCATCGTATTTAATGTCATTTTATTTTCTACAATTATTTCATTTTTTGTGGTTATATTTATTACTTTCATCCACTTAGTTTTATAGCAATATTATAAAAATAAGTAAGGGAGTAAAAGTATAGTTACAGGTCATTAAATTTAATCTATCCAAACAGCATCAGAGGTTTGAACTAAAAAAATAGAACTTTATGCCTTTTTAATAAAAAAAGACACACTGTTGTCATAACATATAAAAGGAGTGGATAAATAATGCAAAATGGCCGATAACCATTTTATTTTATATATTTAAAGTATTGGTAAAATTATTTTGCTATGTATAGATTTTCTATGAACAATTAAAAATAAATATAATAAAAGGAATCTTCATTAATGCCAACAGTAGAATATTTTCAAATTCCAGCGGATGATATAAGCAGAGCAAAAGAATTCTATAACAAAGTGTTTGGATGGGAAATGCAAAAATGGAACAATTCAGAAAATTCTGATCAAGAATATTGGATGTTTCAGACAAAAGATGATGAAGGAAACCCTGGTTTAGGAGGAGGTTTAATGAAACGCCAATCACCACAACATACAGTTACAAATTTCATTACTGTTTCATCCATTGAAGAATATTCCTCAAATATAGAGCAATCAGGCGGTAAAGTTATAATGCCAAAAACAGAGATACCAAATATGGGATTTTTCGCCGTATTTTTAGACACTGAGAATAATATGTTTGGAATATTTGAAGGTAAAAATTCCACATAGTTATTATTTTTTTATTATTCATCCATCTCCTCATCTAAATAGTGATAGGTCTACGCGATCAAAAGATATCGTATTATTTTTTTTGCTTTATCTTTTTTATAACTAAATTATAATCAATATGTAAATACCAACTCCTTTACAAATCAATGTGACAGAAATAGGTTTAGCTGAATATTTTTCAATGGCCGAAGCCATTGCAATAATTGCAACTTTATTTGTTATTCTTTACTTTTCAAGAAAACAAATGCAAAGTCTTTCGATAGATTTAGAAACAAAAATACTAAATGATTTGGATGACAAAATAAATGGATTGACACATATGATGATTCAGCGGCCTGAGTTAATAAAGGTAGTAAACAAATATGAGAAAGGATTTACATCAGATTTGGCGTTTAGTTATCATATTTTGTATACATTTGCACATGCATTTCATATGTATCAGAGAAAAGTGGTAAGCGAAAATGAATGGCATGGATGGTTAAGGTGGATAAAATCGGCGTTTCAACATGGCTCTCTGTATGAAATATGGAAAAACAATATAGAATTGGAAAAATGGTTCGATCCTGCATTTACTGAATTTATCAATAAAGAAATTATTCCCACCATTAAAGAAAGATAAACCTTTGAATATAATTTAGTTAACTTTAGTTATATCTCTTTAACTCTTGTTGATTTAATTATTTTTAAATTTTATTTAATTAGATCTGTTTATTTTAATTCTATTAAGACCAATGATCAAATGTATTTAATCTTTTTTATACTTAGTATTATAATGAACAATGATGAAGCTAACAAAATTGATAGAATAGCTACTTTTTCACCGCTTCCCTT
>JBQCGN010000110.1:0-4257 GCA_051955655.1 Candidatus Nitrosocosmicus sp.
TTAATTAAATTCCTATACAAGTTATTATAGTTTATATCAACTTTTGATTTTTCAAGTAATCGGATAAGGTTGGTTTTGTTAATATTCAAAAGACTATCCGAAAATACTCTATTATATTTATTGAGTACTACAAATTTTTTTTCCCCATTGAAATATCCTATTATTGTTGATGGAATAATTTTGTAAAATTTGTTTTTTTTTATTTTGTCGGTATGATCATTATCTAAAATAATAAGGGATTTACCAAAAATCAAAATTGCTTCTATTATTTGATTTGCCAGTCGTTCATCAAGTCTATCTTTATCTGATTTTAATTCAATTGGATACAATATAATGTTTTGAATTTTGATTTTATATTTGTCGGAGATTGATTTTAGTAATGTATTTCTGAAAAAAATGTTTTTAATATCATCATCAATCTCTATAGTCTTTGATTTTATCTCTTTTGATTTTATCTCTTTTGTTTTGATTAATGCCAAAACCAAATCAAACTTTCTGTTTAATCCCTCATTTTTTATTTCAATGATGTTATCAGCTTTAAAGTTATAGTTTAGGAAAAAACTCTTTGAGTCATTACTACCCTTTATATAGTCCAAAAATTTATTTTTTAATTCTACTTCATTCATTTTATTATTTTTTTATTCTAGTACATTCTCTTTGAATAAAAGAAAATATTACCTACAGATAGACTTTAATTCTCTTATATAATTACTCAAATCTTGCATCATTTTTTCTTTATTTTTTTCATTGTCCATTATTAATTTCATAATAGAGCTTCCTACAATTATTCCATCAGCGCCTGATTTTAATATATTTTTTCCATCTTTAGTATTACTTATTCCAAATCCAACAGCTACAGGAACTTTGCATTTGCTTGTAATTTCTTTAGTTCTAACTACTGCGTCAAATGTATATCTTTCAAACTTTGTTCTTGAACCCGTTGTTCCAAATACTGATACCATATACACAAACCCTGTGGATGCTAATGCTATTTCATGTATTCTTTTATTGCTGGTATTGGGAGCGGATAAAAAAACAGTTGCTAAATTCAATTTCTTTGCCAAGCTAATGTACTCCACAGCTTCTTCTACGTTTAAATCGGGAATAATGAATCCGTCTATACCATTTCTTTTGGCTGTACTTAAAAAGTTATTTAAATTATTCGAAAAAACAATATTAGAATATGTCATAAATAGAAATGGTGTGTCTATATAATCTTTTTTCAAGTCTTTTACAATATCAAAGCATGTATGTGGAGTAATTCCTTTTGAAAGTGCCTTTGAAGATGCTTCTTGAATGACTGGCCCTTCTGCCATAGGATCTGAAAATGGGATACCTATTTCAATAATATCGGCTCCTGAATTAATTATGGTTTTGATTATTTCTTTAGAAGTTTCTATATCGGGATATCCTCCAACAATATAACAAATTAAAGCTTTCTCTCTTCTTCCAAAAATGTTTACGAATGCTGAATATACTTTATTGCTGTTTACTTTTTGATTCTTCAACATTTTTATTTTTATCCACTTTATTTCTTTTATCAGTTGTAGATAGGATTCTCCTACTGTTATTGCCATTACTTTTTTTGTCGATGTGTTCTCTTACTATGTTAAGATCTTTATCACCACGTCCTGAAATAGTAATCACAATTGATGAATCCTTTGAAAAGTTTTTAGAATTTTTAATCAAATAGGCTAATGCGTGAGAGGACTCTAATGCAGGTATTATTCCTTCTAATTTGGATAAAAGCAAAAAGGCTTTTAATGCATCCTCATCTGTTACCACCGAATAGCGGACTCTTTTATTATCTTTAAGGTATGCATGTTCGGGTCCCACACCTGGATAGTCTAATCCGGCGGAAATGCTGTGAGCTTCTTTTATTTGTCCGTATTTATCTTGCAGGAAATAACTTTTCATTCCGTGCAGTATTCCAATCTTACCTTTGGTCAAAGTTGCTGCATGGTAATCAGACATTATTCCCTTCCCTCCGGCTTCTATACCATAAAGGTCTACCTTCTCGTCGTTTATAAATGGGAAAAAAGTGCCTATAGCATTACTTCCTCCTCCAACACATGCAATTATAGCATCGGGTAACGATCCTGTTTCTTGTATTATTTGAGATCTTATTTCTGTGCCTATTATGCTTTGAAAGTCTCTTACTATTGTTGGAAATGGATGTGGGCCCATAACTGTACCTATTAGGTAATGAGTTGTTCCTACGTTTGTTATCCAGTCGCGTAATGCCTCATTAACAGAATCTTTTAGAGTCATAGAACCGCTTGTGACTGGATGTATTTTTGCATTGAGCAATCTCATTCTAAACACATTTGCTTGCTGTCTTTCCACATCTTTTGCTCCCATGTAAATTTCTGTTTCAAACCCAAATATGGCAGAGGCCATAGCAGTAGCTACACCATGTTGACCTGCACCTGTTTCTGCAATGATTCTTTTTTTTCCCATTTTAAATGCTAATAGGCCCTGTCCAATAGTATTATTGATTTTGTGTGCTCCACTATGTAACAGATCCTCTCTTTTTAAAAAAATCTTGGGCCCTTTAAGATAATCTGTTAAGTTTTTGGCATAATATAATGGTGTCGGCCTTCCTGCATAATTTTGTAGCAGGTTTGTTAATTCTTTTTGAAATTGTTTATTTCTCTTTAACTTTTGATAGTTGTACTCTAACTCGTCTAAAGCAGGAACCAAAGTCTCTGGCACATGTCTACCGCCAAATTCTCCAAATTTTCCTATATTGCTTTGTTTCATTGGATTAATTAAATAAATTCAATAACCGTTACTTAATACTTTATCTAATGCATTCTAATAAGTATAATAGAATTCATTAATTTCCTTCCCTAATGTATCGATATTCCTCATCAAACTTGTTCCAATCAAAAATGCATCGGCTCCAAATTTTTTTAAATACTTTATGTTATCTTTTGAATGAATCCCGCTTTCTGATAATATTACATTATTATTTTTGTCAGTCGAGGAAAGTATCTTTTTTGTTGTTTCCAAATCCACATCTAGTGTGTCTAAATTCCTATTATTGATTCCAACGATGTCACATAATTGATAATTTTTTTTATTAGATTGGATGATTTCTTCAAATTCTTTTTGAAAGTGAGTTTCAACTATTACTTGAAGGCCAATTTTTTTTGCATATTCGCAAAATTTCTCCAGGCTTCCTTCTGCCATGTCTTTATCGAAAATGGTCTTTATCAATAAAATACAGTCTGCTCCTATTCTTTTTGCTGTTTTTATTTGAACGTCACTTACAATGATATCTTTCATTAAAATAGGTAAAAATGTTTTTTTTCTAGATTCTATAACAAATTCTATTGATCCATTGAAAAGATATGGCTGAGTTAAAATAGATATTCCACAGGAATGTGCCTTTTCCATTTCTGTAACTATGGCTTCCAATTTTACATCATTTGTATCTAAAATGGTGCCATGAGATGGTGATGCGAATTTTATTTCAGTAATTAATGGAACATGAGAACATTCTATCAATTTCTTTTTTAAATCTATAGTTGTATGGTTATCAAAATTAACATCATTCTGAATTTCATAGTGACCTTCATTTAATGCTCTAAAAGAATTGTTAACTAATTTTTTTAAAATAGTTTTTTGATCGAAGAATTTGAGGTTATTGGATGCCATAAGTACAACTAATTATCTAAATTTGTCTCTTATTTTATATTTATCAAATAAAATTAGCTGTAGAAATTAATGTATCTGTCTTTTACCTGTGATTGTGTTTTGCTTCTAACTGCATTTATTAGCATATCCAAACAGCTATTCTCGCTTGCTTGTCCATTGACAACTAAAGAAGAGAGATTAGAAATATCAAAATAGTTTTCTATACTTGGATTCATTTTACTCAAAATATCGGATCTTTCAATAAGGTTTTTGATACGAAGAGTATGATAATTGATATGGATTTCATTTGCCTCATCAAAATCCACCCCGTAAATATCAGAAATTTTCAAACTGATATCTTTTTCATTTTCTTTAGAAATATTTTTATGTAATATATCCAAGGCTGTTTTTCCTTTATTTATTTTTTTACTATTGCTTTTACTATAATTGTCATCATCAATACTAAAAGAATTCATTATAAGAATAATAATGATACGACATCGCGATAAAAAAACTTTTCAATTTTCTTAATCTGCATCTATATTAATTAAGTGAAATTTCTTTAAGACAAGGCTTGCATAAAACCATCTTGTAAGAATAGTAAAAATGTTAGAT
>JBQCGN010000111.1:0-3599 GCA_051955655.1 Candidatus Nitrosocosmicus sp.
ACATCATAATGATCAAAAACAAATTTCATCATTGTTACCATATATAAAGACCAGTTTCTTCCCATATCAAACTGTATTGCATATATATCTTCTATTAATTCATCACCTTTGTCTATTTTATAACGAAAACCCGATGCATCAATCCAATTACAAAATGCATCCATAAAAGATGAAAAGTCATGCTCGGTCCCCAACATGTAGCAGATATCTAATAAATTATCTTTACAGAATTCTTCTGTAGTTTTGATTAGTTGTTGTTCAGTAAGTTTATCAATCATTTTAGAAAATAAAACCTTCGAAAAATATCCTAAACTTGCTGTTTTTGCAGGTTTATGCCACTGCAAATGTGATTTTATTATTTGATTTACCATTGTATTAATACTGATACCAGTATGTTCAGATTCTTGACGTAGTTTATCCAACAGGTATTTTTCTAATCTAAAGGTTATGGTGTCAAATTCAGTCTTGCTTTTTATATCGCTTTCAATAGTATTACTGCTTGGACTATCTTTGTTTTTAGACACTACCTTTTACACCTTAAGCTATGAAAAAGCCCTAGATAAATTATTTCAAATCCATCCCTTGCAGCAGTGGTAGATCAGATAATATCATTTAAAAATAAATTCTGATTTGACCCATAGACTTTCTTATTTCGGTTAGATTTCTAATAGCTTTCAAAATATTAAACAAATAGCGAGAAATCAATTGGTTAGATATTTCTTATGCTAGATATAATTAAAAAGAAACAACAAAAAATCTAAAAATGTGAAAATGTAGTTCCTAATAATAATCAACCGTTAGATAGAATCATCGAATATTACCTATTAGTTGATATTTTAATGAAATGATCAAAATCTATAATAAACAGTTGTTCAGAGATATTTATGAATAATTTGTAATCCTTTGTTTCATTAAATGAAGAGTATAATATTCTATATCAATAATAAAACCAATTTGAAATATCTATTACCATTAAATGATTTCACAAGATATTTCCATTTGTTACAAGGATCTAAAAGTTAAATATCTAAACGCCTGTGACAAGTTGAAAAAAATTTCTTCTTTATCTCTATCTATAATCAGGCGTAATATACTTTTTTGTTTAATGGTTGTTGCTATAATCATAACTTCCTTTTTTCAACATTGCGCTAACAATATTAGAGGTAATTGATTGAATTATATTTAGATATTTTACATGATCAAGAAATATTTAATTTTTCCTTTAATGGAAAACATTACTAATAGGTTTTCAATTATAATATATTAATGCGTTTTTGATTTTGTAATGTACGACAACAAGGGTAAATTATTATGGTTTAAAACATATAGATAATTTTGACGTAGTCTTTATAGTTATATAAATACATCATTTAAATTATAATATAGTGAAACAAATAAAACAAAAGTGAATTATTTTTATTTAAATTAGGAAAACAGGTCGTCGATCATTTGGTTTCATTGTAATTGAATAATGTTACTGTTATCTAATTCTTAATCAGAAGTCAGCAAACAATAACAATTAAAAGCAAATTTTAGCAAACAATAACAATTAAAAGCATTAATTTTTTGACAAAATCAAAAAAATTTAAATAATAATATAGGTAAATTATTACTCAGTTTAAAAGAATTTGTAAGGAAGACTAAATAATTTTAATTAAATTTAACGCAAAATATAATATTGCTTGTCGGAATTGCAGAAGTTGGTGGAAAATCACAGCAAAAGAAAGAAACCTAAAACTGTGACTTTCCGTTTAGATGAAGACATTGTAAATAGCTTATATGAGGAAGCCGATACTGATTCCATTAGTTTAAATTCTCTTGTGAACAGCGTTTTAAGGAGATATATAGAATGGCATAAATATGAAAGAAAATCAAATATAATGCCGCTTGTTTGTCCTGTTGTAAAGGGATTATTTAATCATCTTGATGAAGAAGAAGTAAGAATCTTGGCCAAAGATGCAGCAAAAGATGCTGTATATAATGTCATTTTATTTATGTATGGTAAAGTAGATATTGATACTGTAATTTGTTGGTTTAAGGAAAAGATGAAGCACTGTTCAGATATATCAGATAAAAAATATGATAATATTGATTCTCGTAAAATTATATTTAGACATGAAATTGGAGAAAATTGGTCATTGTATAACAAAATTCTATTAGAATCACTCTGTAACGATGTTTTATCAAAACCAATAATGGTCGATATTACAAGATCGACCATTAAAATTGAAATTAAATAATGGCCATCAACTTAAAACGTCACACATATATAAGAATTTATAAAAAGTGAAGGAACGTTAAATAAAGTTATCTAATCCAAATACATATTTCTTATATGTCCAACTTATCATAACATCATATAAATTGTAGATGTAAATTTTCTTATGATCTATCCAGAATCTAAAACTTGATATAGAATCATATAATTGGACAGAACAAATATGAGGTTTTTATAAAATTCGTCACCTAAAAATCATTATTCTGAGTATCATTGTCATGTTAATGCTTTTTTCCCTTTTGTCACTTTTTTTGAGGTTTTTCCTAATTTTATAGATAAAAATAAAATATGATGAAGTATATTTACAGTACCTTTCTAACGATGATAATAATTTTATCGACACTTTTTTCAAATATTTTGAAAGCGCAAAGTATTGGATAATTAAAGATAGTAAAACCACTCCGAAGGTCAATATCTCAAGTTCATTCTTTAAATCACTTTGAGGAAGAGATGAAACAAGAGCTACTGATAATGCTCCTCTCATTCCACCTATCATTATAACATTTTGCCAAATAATTGGAATCTTTTCTTTTGTAAATTTGTTTATTATCAAAAGAACTGGATATGTTGATAATGCTCTTCCTATCAATACTGCGGCAAATACTAAAAATATGATAACAATATTCAGGCCGACGCCTATAATGTTCATTGTTACCCCAAGATAAAGAAAAGCCACCGAATTAGCAAAAAATGCAGCAATTTCCCAAAAATTGGATACTGCGCCTCTAACTTCATTGCTTAAAGATGATTCCTTTTTCATGGTTACATTTCCAAAATAAAGGCCAGCAGTAGCCACTGCTATTAAACCTGAAAGACCTAAAGCATTTGCAACCATAGACGAGCCAAAAACAGTGGTGATGGTTAAAGATATCTCTGAAAAAGGATTATTCATTAAGCGATGTAGTTTATCAGTTACTATTGAAATAATCAAACCAACCGATACTCCTCCAAGGGCCAATAAGAGAAATTGGCCTATTTCATGAGGTATATCAATATTGACGTTTTGACCAACATCTGCATTATTTTGTAAAGATGAGGAACCAAATACTATTCCTACTACCAATGTGAATATGATTATTCCCGTTGCATCATTAAAAGAAGATTCCATTTCTACTATGGTGGAGAGCAATCTTGGTGTCTTTAGCATTTTAAATGTCTTGATGACTATGGCCGCATCAGTAGGAGATATCAATGCAGCAAATACAAATGCTATTGAAAAGGGAAGATGCTCTATATATGTTAGCAATAGACCAACACTAAAAGTGGTAAAGACTACCCCTATGGTGGCAAGTAGCAATACCGATATCTTTACCCTCATAAA
>JBQCGN010000112.1:0-2722 GCA_051955655.1 Candidatus Nitrosocosmicus sp.
TTAATGGCCTAATAATAAATACGACCGTGATTGTAAAACTCCACCACAAAAAAGATGCAGCTAAGTGTATAATACTAACAAAGACAAGTAAATCATAAATCAATGCAATGAAAAAATCAAAGTGTCATATAAATTCTAAATTTTATACAGAATTTGTTTTATTAGTTGCGCTACTATTACAACATAGATTAGATTTTTCCTGATTAAAATTACAACTATTTTATCAGTCGCAATCTAAGAAGCATAGTATTAATTTCCGATATTAAAATTACAATATACTAGCCAAGACATTTAAATTTACTTTCAAATATTCATAATTTTTCTTATAGCAATTGTATTACAAAAGTTTTGAGTTTTAATGATTTTTATGCGAGATTTATTAAAAAAAACATGATAGTATTAATTAATTATAACAAATTATTAATAACAATATATAAATACATGGTGCAACATATATATATTGACTTAAATGACTGCATTTTCTAAAACAAAAGATGGACAGTCAAATAGCACATTTGAGAAACATAAATTTAAAATAATTTTGGGAATACTTGTAGGAGCCATAGTCGCGGTATTAATAATTGGTTTCCTTCTTAGTGGTGGAACTACACCAAATAGTAATATAGGATCGGTTTTTCAACCCCTTCCAGTATATAAATCCGGCCAAGGAGCTATTAATGGATATGTTTCCGGACCTCTTGGATTACCTGCCGTCGGTTCAACAATAATTGCAGCCCAACAGGGCGGCGACGGAGTGACAAAAAACGCATTTATATCGATTGATGGAAAATATGTATTTAGTAATTTACCCCCTGGCGAATACATAATAATGGTAGCATTTCCCGACGGAGTTAATAGAGTTTTAAATCATGTGATGGTTGACACAGGTTCAATACAAACAATTAACATAAAATATTAATTTTTTAATATAGGTCAAGTAGAAACCCAAAAAATTAATTATTAAATTCATTCAAAAAGCAGGTTAATTCATATATTTCATCTACGGACAATTGTCCTATCTTTTTATTCTTAATTTTATCAATATCCAAATTTTTAAAATTATATTCTCCAGATTTATCAAAATAATTTATTAAAAAAGATACATTTTTTTTTCTAAAGGAAAATAAAAATTGAATGTTATCGATAGTTCTTTTTGACAAAGGAAAGATTTTAGGAATAATTTCTATCAAAACAGAGTTTACCTTAGGTTGTGGATAAAATGAAGAATTAGGCACATCTAATAATATATTCATTGTAAAACGATACTGAGCAAGAACGGAAATAGCTCTATAATTTTTATTACCAGGAGTAGTAAAAAGTTTTTCAACAAACTCTTTTTGCAATAGAAGGATACCTCTTTTGAAACTCTTTTGACACAACCATGAAAAAGCATGCCGGCTTTCATAATAAGGCAGGCTAGAAAAGAAAACATCAAAATTTACTGTAATATTATTATTAAAACCATCGCAGTTTATTAAATTTAAATTATTATGACAAAGATAATTTTTACAAAGAGAATAATAAAATGGATCTATTTCAAAAGAATAAACAAATTTAGAAATTTTACAAAGCTCATTAGTTAAAATGCCATTCCCGCTTCCAACTTCATATACAATATCCTCTCTTCTAATATTTGATAATTCAATAATATCATCTATTGTCTTTTTATCTACAAGAAAATGTTGTCCTAATGATTTTTTTTGTTTAATCTTACGATCATTGAAATACAAGTAAGTTATACATATTCTTACTTACTAAAATCACATATAATGTAAATGAAATATATACAGTCAGAATAGAACAAGATTAAAAATTATTTTCTTACAAAAATATTCATTCTTGTTTCACCAGCAAGTTCATCGCATATTCTTTTAGCTATATGTTTTGATGCATCCCTCAATCCAGTTCTATTTTGAAGATCGGCAAAAGATGAAAATTTTTTTCTATCTCGCTCTAACAATATAGATTTCATATATGTCTTGCCTATGCCAGGAATAAGTTCAAGTGAATGGACTCGCGGCGTCATTGGTTGTGCGGAATTAAAATAATCAATAAAACGAGTTTCTTGATCACTAACAATTTTTTCAATGACAGTTTGTAATTCATTTTTTGAAGTCGGAGTAAGGTTATTATAATCTATTCTTCCCAACACACTAAGTATTTTTGCTCGCCTCTCCTTTCCTATATACACCCTTTCACCAATCCCAAATTTTTCATTATTTATTCCCAATAGCTCAAGAATAGTTAGATGTTCTTCACCTATTGCCTGAATTATAAGTCCCTCTCTCATTCTAACTATAGAAGACCTTCCACTTTGAACATAATCCAAGATATACGCATATTCTTCAAATTTTCTTGGTGGATATATTGATTTATCCTTATCCCTATTATAATTCTCTTTATTTGATAAAAATCTTGACAAACTAATTCTCTTATTAATTCGCTATACCATATCCATATTATTTAACTTTCAATACTAGTTTCTTGTTTATCATTATTATTAGCAGAAGTAGATAATATAGATTTTATTCTCTCCAATTTTTCGGTTACTATTAACTTTTTCCATCCAAAAGTAAAAGCACGTAACTCCTCTAAAGAAGTAGGCATTACATTTACCAATTCCACTGCCTCTTCAATTGTTAATTCTCCTTCTTTTATTAAAGAGTCTATCATCGTCTTTGCGGTATCGTAATTAGTTTTAGAAAATTTTTTAGAATAATCG
>JBQCGN010000113.1:0-4148 GCA_051955655.1 Candidatus Nitrosocosmicus sp.
AACTAGCCAATGTTTATGCTGATATGGAGGTTCAAGATCCAAAAGTTTCAGGTAACAAAATTAGCTTTAAAACCGGTTTATCTGGAATGGATGACACAAATGCTGATGATATTAGGATGAAAATAGATGAATACATTTTAATGCATGACCTGTTTAAGGTAAATAATATCTCAGTTTCTTAATTTTTTTTTTAAAATCAGTTTATACTACTATATATTGATATTTATCAAGGTTTAAATAGAAGGAATACGAGATTGTTATGGTTTTCAGAATGACATGTAAAGGTATATGTATCAGACATAAAGCTCAAAAGCCAGTTGGTTCGGGCCGTTATGCAAGTGGCCAAAAACGCTGCCAAATATGTGAAATATTTATCAAATGGGACGGTTTATGGTGTCCATGCTGTGGATATAGATTAAGAACAAAGCCAAGGAACTTGAAATACAAAGCAAAGCTTAGAGCAAGAAATAAAAGTATTGAACCTCAAGAAATAGAACAGGCAATAGTTATTCAATAACTATTTTCAATCCAATTTTTAATAATATCAAAAATTGATTCTAGTTCTTTTGAGATAAATATTTTATCTTTGTTTTTTATATTTAGAATATATTTTAGTATTTTAACATAATTTTTAATATAACTTTTTTCGAAAGATTGGTTTTTTATAAAACTATGAATTAACAGATTTGCATCAACATACATTGATTTTTTTTTGAAATAGTCTAATTTAGTAGATAATAATTCTAAATTCAAACTACTGATTTTAACTACTTTCAATAGAAAAATCAAAGATTTCATACTTCTTTCGACAGAAGAAATATTAGATTGATCGATATCGAGTATATCTAATAATATATCCACATCTTCTTTATTTTTAAGATTGCTTTCCCTAATTGCATTAATTTGATACTTTAGATGAGAAGGACTAGGTATTTCATTTAAATATAGTTGTATCATCAATTCCAACATCTCAAAGGAAAGCATTTTTGTATAAAAAGAAGATAGATTTTGATCAATTGTGCCTGTTGAAAGTTCTTTATTTATTTGAATATTTTCCAAAGCCAGTGCGAACAATTTTCTTTTTACAAATAATTTCATATTTATTTGGTTATAGCGTATCTTCTTTTCAAAATAATTTTCCTGATTGTTTTTGAAAAAAACATTTGTTAAACTAACATAATTTAGAAAAACAGAATTGGAGCTTTTGATGAATTTTTCAGGATCAATGAAAGATATAACCAATTTCTTTTTATTGAAGTGGGAAACCAGGCTTTTCTCTTTATTAACTGTTTTATTGTTATCATTTGATCTCAATGCAATAATATTATATTCACAACAATCATAGGAAACATATTTTCCTATTTTACATCCAATCAAAATACTTTCGTATTTAGGGTAAGAATAATTTAGATAATCGATAATATCACTATAGACAGATAGCATATCGTCGCTCAATCAATAAAAATATGACCTAGAATAATAAAATCCAATATTTTAAATATTTATTTTAGTTTTAATATATTATTATAATATCCGTTTTGTTATTTTTTAAAATTTATGACTAACCGGTTCTAGAATGACCTTGATTCTTCTTTTTTTTCCAACAGATCATTTAATCTATATATTTGCAAATATTCAACCCTTTTAAAAAGTCTATGAGAATTTATTTCATATTGTAATATACGTAATATGTGTGTAATACAGCAGTATTTTATGGAGACGAATTAGCAAAATATGGATTTGGAATATCTCATCCATTTAACTCTAGAAGAATCCATTCTTTTTGGTCAAGACTCTTAAAAATGGATACTGACGAATTAAATAAAATAACCATAGTGAAACCAGAACAAGCAGAAGAGAAAGATATCGAAATATTCCATAATAAAGAGTATATAGATTCAGTAAAAAAGAACTCTATAAAAGCAGAAGGATATCTAGATCACGGTGACACCCCATGCTTTAAAGGAATGTTCGAAGCCTCTTGTTATGTTGTCGGATCGAGTATGAAAGCATTAGATCTGATAATGGCAAAAGAGAAAAGAATGATACATTCTTTTAATCCTATTGGAGGATTGCATCATGCCAGAAGAGATTCTGCAAGAGGGTTTTGCATTTTCAACGACATAGGAATATTAATTACAACAGCTAGAAAAAAGTACAATATTAACAGAATATGTTATGTGGATATTGATGCTCATCATGGTGATGGGGTATATTATGAATTTGAAAGTGATCCGCATGTTTTTATTGCGGATATACATGAAGACGGTCATAACTTGTATCCTGGTACTGGTGATCACTCAGAATCCGGCCATGGTGATGCAAAGGGTACTAAATTAAACATTCCGTTAAAACCCTATTCCGGAGATAAAGAATTTGTCGATGCTTTCAAAATGGTAGAAGAATTTATCGAGACGGTTGCAAAACCTGAATTAATAGTTTTACAGTGCGGAGCGGATGGCATTAAAGGAGATCCATTAACTCATTTACAATATTCATCAAATATACACAGGTATGCGGCCGACAAATTACATGCTCTTGCGCATAAACATTGTGATGGTAAAATAATTGCATTAGGTGGGGGAGGCTATAATCAGGAAAATATTGCTGAAGGATGGACCCAAGTAATTAGATCATTTACTACTGATATCTAACTAATTTTAAAATTTTTATAAAGCAGCATTTTTAACATTATAAGTTAATATAAATAAAAAAAATGATGATATTAAAAGAATATTTTGCAAAGATACTAATATTTAATATTAGTAATGTTTTCTTTTTTAAAATTAATAAATATCAAGTTATTCTATAAACAAAAAAAGGGATATTATTTTTTTTGATTTCATCCTATAATATTTTCATTAGATATCTTTATGCTTTTTACAATATCAAAGGACTTTCCAGAATTTATATCAGTAACAGTATATTTTACAATATAATCACCAGACGGAAATGGACTTGATTGCTTAATAGTAAAATCAAAGCTAATTTCCTTATTTTTATGGTGTGAAATAAAATCGAATGGGAATTTCAAAGGTCCAGTTATATAATTGCCATTTTTGTCATATATTGTAGCACCAATTATAAAATTAATTGAGTAGAACAAATTTCCCTGATCATCTTTTAAATTCTTGTAGGAAAATCCAGAAGGCTCAATGTATAGAATCATATCTTCACCGGGTCTAAAAACATTGGAATTGCGCTCTTGATAAATACCATATCCTTGTGATTTAGATGAAACTAGTAAACCTTTTGCGGAAAATTGAGATTGATTAGAATTTGTCAGGTTAGAAGATTGAGCAAGAGATTGATTAGAATTCGAAAGTATCAAAAGCAAAGCTGAAAAAGTTACGATCATAGAAATTAAAAAAACATTTTTTGAAGATGTAAGCATTTATTAGATAATTTCCAAGCTTATTTATTAATATATCTTATATAAAATATATAAATAAATTTATAACAGTATGGTAATGTAGTCAGTAAATAATTGAATCAAATTATTCTTGCATACTTATCGCATACTCAATCTGTTAACATGTATTTCAAATCTAATTGTTATAGTATAATATAAATCATTAGTTATGTTAATCAAATTAGTAAAGTCAATGTAGAATTCTGGTTTATCATCAAGTTTACGCCGAGGAAAGTGATTATAAATCAAACCTTCAGATCGTAATGATTAAAATCACATAACAATACGAAAAGTTAAAAAAAGAACAAAATATATCATTATTATAGAAGTTTATTATGTGATAAATCTTAAATTTAATTATACTACAAAGGATTTCTATTTTTTGTTACTGCAACATTATTCAAATTTGATATAAATCTTATAAATAATTTGTCAGTGTCTATGAGATTTAAAGAAAAGGTTTCAAAAAAAAATATTAATTTTTTGTTAATAGCAGCTTTAGCAATAGGAATTATCGTTATTGTAACACAAATGGCAAATGTGGGCTCTCAAAAAAATCAAAATCAATCAGCTCAAAATACTGATTTGAATCAGTCCGCTAATACTACAGATAATTCAAATATAAAAAATACGTCTATGGCAAGATTAAGCAAACCTTTAGCAGTAACAAATAGCACCAGCAATGAGACCAAGCCTGTAGCAGTAACAAATAGCACCAGCAATGAGACCAAGCCTG
>JBQCGN010000114.1:0-2558 GCA_051955655.1 Candidatus Nitrosocosmicus sp.
CCTTTGGGACAGGGCAAATAATTCTACCGCCTCCTCCTCAAAATGGCTTTAGTAGCACCAAAGTTATCGTTCTTGCGTTTGATGATTCATCAAAAACAGAGTTTAATTTGGCAAAGCCAATTTTAGATAAATATGGCTACAAGGGTAGTTTTTTTACAGTGTGTACTTATGTGAATCTTGGTTCAGCTGGTGTTGATAAATCGCGAATGACTTGGCAGGATATTCAAACTTTACATCAACAGGGACATGACATAGAGTCCCATACAATGACCCATACTGATCTTGATAATACAACACCTCAGAACTTAAACTATGAAATAGGAGGATCAAAGCAGTGTCTTTTAAATCATGGAATTAACTCAACTGTTTTTGCCTATCCTGCGAGCACCGGAGGCTCTAATAGTACAGTAGTAAATACCGTTGCTAAATATTATAATTTGGGAAGGGTTGGCGATGCACCATTAGCATTCTTGCATTGTAATGGTTATAAGAAAGGAGAGAACAGCTGCCTACCATTTAATAAAGATGGTTCATTAACATATGAAAATAGATATGATATTAGAAACTGGAGTGATCGTCCCAAGATGTTACAGCCGCAAACCAATAGCACAGCTGTTGCAACATTTTATAATGCCCAAATGTTTGACCAATTTATTGAGGAGGTGAATTTGCAATCCTTATATAATAGAAATGGATGCATACAAGCAGTTCCTATCGTAGTATATCATAACTTTTTAGTGGATAATAATCACAAATATCTATCAGACGAATCATTTACCGATGTGAATCTGTTTGAATATGAAATGAAATATCTTCATGATAATGGCTTTTTAGTTTTAAAGATGTCTGATTTTGGTTTCGACCCAATTAACAATGTAGTCTATATAAAAGTTCAAAATCCTTATTTCAGGAATTGCTAATGTATCTTTGAACAAAATCGTATGCAGATGACTTAACAAGTTGTAGTTATCTGGTACAATATAAAATACACTATTCTTCTTTCACTATCTAATACACTGTGGATTCGGTTGAAACTGCATGATAACGAATGTTCTTTGTTGGAAACTAACTATACAAATCTTATTTTCGATTGTTTTATATAAAAAACACTTTAAAATCCGGTGTTAGCTGATTTATTGTAAATACGGATCATCCATTTTATCATTCACTTTGGATGAAGTTTTCTCTAAACACTGTACATACTAATTTCGAACTATACCTTATTGTTGTGCTCATCTACTTCTGCTATGTTTATTTTGATGTGGTTTTTAAAACTAATATTGTGTTTACCCTTTTTTATCTCTGATATAGTTGGAATAAAGTGGTGGGTTTTTTACAAAGAATTTTTTATATCTTTTGTAATTTCTGTGAGGAATGCCTACAACAGATAGGATTGTATATCCAATAAGTTTTATATGGTGTTTATATATGCTTAAACGCGGTAATACCTTTTTTCCTATATATCTCTATTTACACTTGAATGTTTTAACAAATGAAATAATTTTACTGGCAAAAATAAACGAAATTGATCTTGATATTTATTTGTGATAAAATGATATGACAATAGATCATCCCTTTCCACAAGATAAAAAATTTAATGATTTTGAAAAGGAGATTTTTTACAGAGTTGTTTTTTCTCGCCGTGATGTTAGAAAAAGATTTATCCATAAACCTATTGATGATAGAACAATTTACAATATTCTAAATGCGGCACACCATGCACCATCAGTTGGTTTTTCACAACCATGGAATTTTATTTTAATAAAGGATAAGGATACTAGAATTAAAATCAAAAATTCATTTTTAAAAGAGAGATTAAAATCCGTGGAGTACTTAAAAGAGGATAAAAACAGGCAGAAAAAGTATTATAATTTAAAATTAGAAGGCATTTTAGAATCTGATTTAAATATATGCGTTACATACGATCATAATCGCTTTGGACCATTTGTTATTGGAAGGATGACGATTGAAGAGGCTGGTATCTACAGTGTATGTTGTGCAATTCAAAATCTTTGGTTAGCTGCTAGGGTTGAAGATGTGGGAGTTGGTTGGGTAAGCATTCTAGATAATGCAGATTTATCTAATATATTGAATTTACCTCATAATATAAAACCCGTTGCATATCTATGTCTTGGATATGTAGACAAATTCAATGATATTCCCGATTTAGAAGAATCGAAATGGTTAACTAGACTTGATTTACAAGATGTTGTCTTTTTTGAAAAATGGGATGATAAAAATAATTCTAGATGGTCAAAGTTTAAAAATATGTAAATTAATGTAATTTTTTGATAAATGGCCGTATTTATTTTACTAATGCTGTTGTGAAAACAACATATTATTTTGTTCTTTTTGTATTAAAATTTATTCCTAGACAATAACAAAAGCCAAAAAAATCTTATTAAGTATTTTTGTATTATATTAAATCTCAGGCATTAGATCGATGAATAAATCATATGTTATCGATCTCCATTTGTATATAATTTCTGTTCTAATAGAGATCTAGTAATTTACCTTCTTGTATTGCTTTTTCTTTATTCTATTGTAAATTGCATTAA
>JBQCGN010000115.1:0-7192 GCA_051955655.1 Candidatus Nitrosocosmicus sp.
TGCCATTCTGAATAAATGCTTTATATTACAATTTTATTAGTTTTTAATTCGCTTTTATAATTTATGTCTAAATGGTATTATGGATATAGTTTAAATAAAAACTTAATAATAGTTAAATCGCAAAAAGTATTATTTATGCCTTCCACCAATCGAATCCTACGAATTTTATAAGTTTATCTTCTGTATATACAATAGCTAAAATAAATTGTTTTTTAACCGTCGTAGCTAACCTCCCCGCTAAAACTATGTCGGTTCCTGATATGTATTCAAACGGTTCCAATACTTTTACTAAATAAGGAGCATGATCTATGCCTGGTCCTTGTATATAAACAGCAAAATCACAACCAAATTTTATTCCGGGAGAAACGACATATCCTTTGTTCCTCAGACTTTCAAAGACTATATATTTAATTTCAAAGTTTTTATATTGTTTTTTACATATATTTGTAATTTCTTTTAAAGAAACTGGTTTTCCATTGGGTTTGAAAATATTTAGCTTATTTTCAATAAGAAGATAATAACCTTCAATCAAATCCAGAACTAATTGGGAGTGAAATTCAAAATTTTTTGGCTTTGATATACCTAATGGTTTTCCGTAATACCCTTCGCTAAACAAGCGTCTAGATTCTAATATATCATGAATGATAATTCTATTTTCTATTAGTTGACCTAGGTATTTAGTCATTAAATATTTGAATTAGAATCAAAACCGAATTAATAGTTTCTTGTTATCTTTATAAAAAGATATTGTGTTTAATCTAATTTTTAGAATAAACGATAGATACATATTAACAAATTATTGACAGAATACACGATCTACATATAACAGTTATTCAGTTAATTTTTTATTATAAATGTGTGCAATTTTATTTAAGTTTAAATATTATTATACTAGTGTAAGATTTTCTTTTATTTCGATTAGATCACGCAGTATTGCACTTGCTGTCTCCATTCCTCCTGCGCCACGGCCGATAACGGTTTGATCTCCCGAGTGTTCTGATTTGAATGTTACTGCATTTAAAGTCCCGTTTACACAAATAGGATCATCCTTCGAGATTGGAATTGGCCTTACAAAAAGGTTGTTTTCATCACATTTAGCAATAAGCTTTATGTTTTTTTTATTTTTTTCAGCACTTTTTATATTTTCTAGTGTGATTTCTGAAATCCCTTCTTTTATAACATCTTTCATAGTTACCTTATGCCCCATTATCCAGTTTGCCATTATTACTAATTTTGCTGCGGCATCATCTCCGTTGATGTCGAGAGAAACCTCTGCTTCTGCATAGCCCTTAATTTTTGCATCGTTTAATGATTCTGTAAATGTTAAACCTTCTGTCATTCTTGTCAAAATATAATTAGTTGTACCATTGAGAATACCCATAAAGGATGTTATTTTGTCACCCTTTAAGCAATGTTTAGCAAACTCTAGAATTGGAGTTCCTCCCCCTACTGTGCCACTAAATCTTAACATTACATTATTATACTCTGATAATTCGATTAATGAAGGAAATGAAAGTGCTAATGGTCCTTTATTTACCGTTATTACGTTTTTTTGAGTCTTTAATGCCGTAATTATATTAGAAAGGCCTGGCTCTGCTGAAGAAAGATTGGTGGGTGTAAGTTCTAGAAATACCTCTGCATCAATGTTTTCAATAAAGTTATTAAACTCGGGCTTTTTTTTTGAATAATGAGCAACAGTTCCAAATTTATCTTTTATCGATAGTATCTGTCTAAGATCTAGGCCCGTTTGTGAATAAGCTATGCCTTTACTATCAACACATGCAACAACTCTTGGTTTAATGCCATAGTTTTTGTATAAAGATTCTGAACTATTAATCAATAATTTTATAAAGCTTTGGCCTACTACGCCCATTCCGAAGATAATTAATCTCAAATTTCTACCTGATTTTTAATAATATTGAATATAATAAAATTTGTATTATATGTAGGGTCTAGATCTTGTTTTTGGAAAATATTGCCTCATAACACATTAATAAATGAAAATAAAATAATAGTCTGAAGAATGTTATATGGGGCAGAGGGATCTACAGAGATGAAAGATAATGATTTCTCTTCTGATAATTCCGATAATTATTTTGATGTTGTTATAATTGGTTCTGGACCTGCTGGCTATACAGCTTCTATATATACTGCTAGAGCAAAATTAAAAACTTTGATAATAACAGGTAGTTTACCTGGCGGTCAATTAATGACGACTAGCGAAGTAGAGAATTATCCAGGATTTCCTAATGGCATATTTGGCCCGGAGTTAATGATAAACATGAAACAACAGTCTGAAAGATTTGGTACCATATTAATTACTGATGAAGTAACTAAGGTCAATTTCAATAACCGACCATTTAAAGTTTTTACTGAATCTTCTGTTTATGTTTCAAAGAGTGTTTTAATAAGTACTGGTGCAACACCAAGAAAATTGGGAATAGAACCTGAGCAAAGATTTTCAGGTAGGGGAATTTCATATTGCGCTACCTGCGATGGGCCTTTTTTTAAAGATCAACACATAGTTGTCGTTGGAGGAGGAGATACTGCATTAGAAGAGGCCAACTTTTTAACAATATTTGGTAAATCTGTAAAGATAATACATAGGAGGGACAGCCTTAGAGCCAGCAAAATTTTACAGGAAAGAGCATTTGAAAATCCTAAAATAGAATTTATTTGGAATTCAACTGTTGTTGATATTAAGGGCGATTCTAAAATCTCGTCAATTATGATAAAAAATAATAAAAATGGTGAAGAAAAAGAACTTAAAATCGGTGGTTTATTTGTAGCAATAGGTCACGAACCCAATACTTCTATATTTAAGAATCAAATAGATATGGATGACAAAGGATATGTGATTGTAAAAGATTATACAAAAACAAATATTGAAGGAGTTTTTGCTTCTGGCGACGTACATGATTACAGATATAGACAGGCCATTACTGCTGCAGGATTCGGTTGTATGGCTGCTCTGGATATTGAAAAGTGGCTATCTGAGAATAGAAAATAAAAATCATTTCTTAAATTTTTATGTTCATACCCGATATATCTTATTTAATACTTATTTCAAACTTATTGATAAATCAGGGGTGGTAAAAACCTGCTATTGGCCAAATGTTTGTTATATTCTTCTTCTGTAAACACGTTTTGTTGTAAGTATAAACTTTTAAATTTTCTTCCATCATCTGCAAATATTCCTACAAATATTCCTTCTTTGTCATTTTCTATGTAATCTTGCATTGCAGCCATCACTGAGCCAGAAGAAGGGCCAACCAAAATATTTTCTTTTTCTGCAAGCATTTTTACCATGTCAAATGACTCTTGATTTGTTGCAGTATACCAATCATCGACAACTTTTTCTCGGCGTATAAAAAGATCAGGTTTTGATGATTCTTCAAAATTTCTCAAACCTTGTAATAGATGATTCTTTTGAGCTTGGATAGCTATTACTTTGATTTTGTCATCTTTTTCTTTTAAGAATGTACCTGTTCCAGTTATCGTGCCTCCTGTACCACAACCAGTAAAGAAATGTGTTACCTTGCATTGCGTTTGTTCCCATATCTCTGGACCTGTGCATTGATAATGCGACAAATAGTTTGCATCATTTTCATATTGATTAGGCATATAATAAATTTCTGGACGAGGTTTTGATATTGCATATGCTAACGCAATACTTTGATCTGTTCCAGCACCTACTCTAGGACATAAATCATCGCTAGTTTCGTGCAAAGTCGCCCCTAATTTCTTTAATATTTTTTTTGTTTCATCACTAACTTTTTCGGGAATGACAATTTCTACTTTATATCCTAAAATGGTTGCAATCCCTGTTAATGCAATTCCAGTATTGCCTGACGTGGGTTCAATAATTATGCTTTTATCTTTTTTTAATATTTTTTTTTCTTCTGCATCTTTGATCATCCAAAATGCAGCTCTGTCTTTTACGGATCCAAATGGATTAAACCATTCTAATTTTGCAAATATCTTTATTTTATTTGTAGAAAAATTTTTCAATTCTATTAATGGTGTATTGCCAATTTTATTCAATAAGTCGTTTTTATTTTAATGAATAAAAGTTGTTGAAGTCATTTATTTATTTTTCCTTTTTAATTGTAAACTCAAGATCATTGTTATTTTTATTTAATGAAACAAGTTCATGACCATTACGATTGGTCCACCTAGAAATATCTTCCTCCGAATCCGGGTCATCGGATATGATTCTAAGAATTTCTCCTTTTGTCATTTTTTCTATTTCTATTTTTGTTCTAAAAACTGGTTCAGGACAATATAGCCCTCGAACATCAATTGTTTTTACATCTATTTTATTAATATCATTAGACCCAGCAGACATCATATAATAAAATCGATTCCAATGTATTTAATGTTTTTGTTAAAACTCACAATTTGAGTTAAAAATGGACTCGCAGAATAACATGATAATACTTTTTGAATTTTGTATTAAAAAGAAAAAATATGGGTGAAATAGCCTGAATAATAATGTATGAATTTACAATAACTTAATATTATGTATAATAAAGGAGAAAATTTTGTTTAATGCTTGTTATATTTGATGTAGAAGGAGTTTTGTTAAACGCAGAGTATCTTCCTGTATTGGCTAAACTAATCGGCCCAGAGAAAGAAAAAGAGATTTGGGATATTACTATGAAGGGTATTAATGGAGAAATTAACTGGGAAGAAGGTTTGAGAGAAAGAGTACGTGCTTTAAGAGGAATTGATTATACAAGAGCCTATGATATAGCTCAGAGTTTAGAAATAATGCCCGGAGCAAAACAACTATGCTCTTTTTTAAAGAAATATGGATGGGAATTAGTTGCCGTTTCAGGAGGCTTTACAATTATTACTGATAGATTGTTAAAAGAATTGTACTTGGATAAGATATTCTCAAATGAACTGGTTTTCAAAGATAACAAATTAGATGACGTTATTGTATCTGTTACATCCGATAAATCGGTTTCCGTTAAATCATATATTGAAGAAAAATCATTAACAAAGGATGAAATAATTGTTGTAGTGGATGGTGCAAATGATTTGAAACTATTTGATTTATCTTCCTTTACGGTAGGTTTTTGTCCTGTTGATATTATAAGAAAAAGGGCTGACGTTATAATTGAGCGGAAGAACCTGTCTGATTTAATTCCTATTTTTATGGAACGATTTTCAGATAAATTGAATATTCAAAAATAATAAAGGAGATGATTATTGTTTCTCTACCGATAACTATTATTCCAATAAAGATTGATAAAAATATTAAAGCAAATGATGATGTATCTGATTTAATTATTGAATCAGCAAATCTGAATGATGTTCACATACATGATCATGATTTAATTGTAATCGCACAAAAAATAATTTCAAAATCTGAAAATAGAGTATTTTATTTAGCCGATGTAATTCCTTCAAAAAAGGCGTTAGATATTTCATCCATCCATAATAAAGACCCACGATTGATAGAATTGATACTTAGAGAATCTATAGATATTGTAAAGGTATCGGAGAAAACGTTGATAGTCGAAACAAAATATGGATTTATTTGTGCAAATGCTGGAATAGATCAAAGCAATGTTTCTTCAAATGCAGAAGAGGTTTTACTATTACCTGAAAATCCTGATGGGTCTGCAAAAAGAATTAGGCAATCCATCTATAAAAAAACAGGAATAAATGTTTCTATCATAATATCTGATACCTTCGGTCGACCTTTTAGAAAAGGACAGACTAACGTTGCAATTGGAATTGCTGGGATTAATCCGATAAAAAGTTATATTGGTCAAAAAGATTCTTTTGACAAGATTCTAAAGGTAACTGAAATTGCTATAGTGGATGAATTAGCGTCATCAGCAGAGTTAGTAATGGGCAAAACTTTGGGAATTCCTATTGTTCTTATTAAAGGCTACGAGTATGACCAACGCTCATTGATCATGGATAGTAGTAATTGTAATGATTTGTCGATAAAATCTATCTTTCGAAACAAAAATCAAGATTTGTTTAGAAATCTATGATATTAAATTGCAAAATATTTATTTCTATAGTTTTCGATATTCATGAATGGATATTGTTGATGGGTTGTTCTCGGGAGATAAACGAGCAATAGCTCGTGCTATTTCAATAATAGATGACGAGGATCCTAAATCTCATTATATATTAAAAAGAATTTATCACAAAACAGGGAATGCCATAACCATCGGTTTTACCGGTCCGGGTGGTGCCGGTAAAAGTACTCTTATTGGAAATCTTGTACCTTTTCTTAAAAAATTAGGTTATAAGATCGCAATTTTGGCGGTTGATCCAACAAGTCCAATCACTGGAGGTGCTATTCTCGGAGATAGGGTTAGAATGCAGTCAACAATGGGGGATGAAGATATTTTTATGCGAAGTTTTGGATCAAGGGGAGCTATAGGCGGTATTTCTAAATCTTTAAGAAATGCAATACGTGTTTTAGATGCGGCAGGATATAATCTTATTTTGGTAGAAAGTGTAGGGGCTGGACAACTAGAGATTGAAATATCAAAAATTGTAAATCTAACAATAGTAATCTTCTCTCCTAATACCGGGGATAATATCCAAGCAGTCAAAGCAGGGTTAACAGAAATAGGTGATATATACATAGTAAATAAATCAGATATTGAAGGATCTGGGACATTGTATTACTCTTTATTGGATTTAATCGGAAATACCCCTAGAAAACCCTTGGTTTTTAAAACTTCTGCTAAAACAAATGAAGGCTTGGAAACTCTTTGTATAAAATTGGATCAAATTGTTAGAAGCAAAGAATGGATTGTAAAACATAATCAAAAACAAAAACAAATTATTTATGAAGAGTTAAAAGATATGGTTTTAGATAACATCAAGCAAAAAACATTGAAAGTATTTGATTTAAAAAGCAAAGAAATTAACGAGGTAATTGATTCACTAATAGCTAAAAAAACTGACCCGTATACAGCAACAGAAGAATTATCTTTATTAATATTTTCAAATAAATAATGTATATAAAATATGAGCGAAGATACTATTAAAACCGATTCTGGAATACCAGTAAAGCAATTCTTCTCTAAAAAAGATATAAAAAATGGCTATGACTCTGATCCTGGTTCGTATCCTTATTTGAGAGGTATACATCCTACTATGTATAGACAACGTCTATGGACAATGAGGCAGTATAGTGGATTTGGTAGTGCAT
>JBQCGN010000116.1:0-7906 GCA_051955655.1 Candidatus Nitrosocosmicus sp.
CAAGTGATTGATCCACTAAAACATTATTCAAGGTATTTGCTCTAATACTATACGTTAAAATTGTTTATAAGGCTATGTGTGTCTTTTCCATTAGATGATAAATGATTCATTTAATGGTTATATTCGATAATTAAACTATATAGTTAAGCATCTTTTGATTATTTGATCATGCTGATCAATTGTTATCATATATGCTTTTTTTAAAATATATTATGATTCTTTGCTAGTTAAAATGGATCTGTTTTGCTTTATATTTTTAGTTGTTACCTCTCTATGGCATTTATAGCACAAGGTCCTCAAATTGTCTCTGTTATGCAAAAACTCTATTACAGTTTTAATTTTGTTTTCCAGAGAATCAAATCGATACCCAAATTTATAATAATAAGATTTAGGAACGATATGATCGCACTCGAGCCAATTTTTCTGCAATTTATTATAACGTTTCTTTTTATGTAGCTTAATTTCGCAAATTTGACATGTAAAATTATCTCTTTTTAATACACTATTTCTTACCTTACTCCAATAAAAATTAGCATAATACCATTTTGTGAATTCTCTATTGCATTTTCTCGAACAGTATTTTCTAAAAGGCCTTGAAACATTATTTTCGCAATTTATATTTCTGCACAATGATTCATTCTTATCATTGTATCGATCAAATTCTTTTATATAAACAATAAATCTATCATTTTTGCTTTTTTTATTATCTTTCATTATTGCAGATGATATTTGTAAGTTTAGTTTTAGATAAATTATTTGATACTAATTTTGACTTTTGTTTATTAAAATAATTCAAATATCCTCAAAAAATCATCCTCTACTACTGCTGCTACTACTACCGTATGTATCTCATATTTAATGATTTATACTATATTAAATTAGACAAACATTTAAAGTACGTCAAAAACCAATTTTATTATTTAAATTGAATCGTAGCAATCAAATAAAGTTTCCTCGTTTTTCGTTTTTTACTATTCTCTTTGTAATTCTCGGGCTGATTTACTCTTTAATGTTAATAGGTGTATATATAACTTCAAGTCACCAGGGACTCTCTTGTTTAACATGGCCTTTGTGCCCCAACGGATTTGATTATCCACCCCCCAAGTATTTCTTTGAGCATGTACATAGATCAATAGTTTTAATTTTAGCTGTAACATTATTTTCATTTACTATTTATTCTGTCAAAACCTTATCAAATAAGGGCATAAAGTTAAAGTTAATACTTGCATCAGTTATCTTATCTGTACAAATAATACTAGGATGGTTTGTAATTTATACTCAATTAAATCCAATTGTTGTTGCAAGCCATCTTTCAACAGCTGTAGCATTATTTGGCATAATTTTTGTTACTCTGTTATCTGTGTATAATGAAATTAAAAAAGAAAAGCTAAAAGAAAAGATATGATTATATTTTTGTTAACTTGAACATATTCATCATATCTATTTCCATTCCGTATCTGTTTTCCTGTTTTTTCATATGATTATATATCTTTAATAAATCAATACAGTTTCTTAGAATACTGAATTGATTTGTTATCTTTAATTTTATAAAATTGTATACAAGGGAGTAAATTTTAAATTGATTTAATACCTTTTTGTAATACTCCGTCAGATCATTTAAGTTATCTATGAATATATCAGCACAAATGGTAGCAGGTATTATTCCTTCTCCAAGTAACGGATATACTGTTCCAATTGATTCTCCTACCCCAATAGTTTTTTTTCCGTCGCTAAAAGGTAGACACTTTGATGGAGGAGTTATTCGAACAGGTCGTCCTACTTTCTTTATAACAGTACAGCTGTACTTTTTTAAAAAATATTCTAAATATTCATTTGTATGTTTCCGTCTAAAATCCCCTGAACCAATATGTGCATAACCGTTTCCAAGAGGAAAATACCAAAAATAACCTGACAATGAAGGAAATGCCTTGAGGTAGAAATCATCAAATGGAATGTCTTTTTCATTATATTTTACTTTGTATTGAATACATGGGATCCACAGTTCATCTTTTAATTTTGGTAGATAATGCCTGTGGAATCCCGTTGAGTCAACAATTAAATCAAAGTCCTGCTCCAGGCTATTTTTTTGAGGTACTTTGTTAAAAGTTATTTTTGTTCCCTTAATCATATCTTGGATTAGTTTTAATTTATCGTAACTAATCATTCCTTTCAAATTAACATTAATATTTCTATTTCCATCAATATCAACGGTCATTTTTTTTCCTTCATGCAGGATATAGTCTTCAAAGTTTAATCCGCATTTTTTTGCATAAATTCTCATTACATTATCGCAAGTTGCCCATGCACATACGGCATCATGATCTTTTTCTTCCATTCGTTCAAAACCTTCTACATGAACATCGTGAATATTGCTTAGTTGATTCATCAGATATGCTCCTGCAACCCCTATTCCAACCACGGCAACTCTCATGATATATAATTATAATTTGACAAATAAATTGATTTCATCGATTATTTAAAAATATTAATAACATTGACTAGAATAAATAAATGAAAAACAACAGTAAAAATAAAAACAGGAAGGTTCCAGGGCCAGTTAGAATAGGTATTGCGTTGCTCATTGTAGGTGCAATAACCGTTGGTATTGGTACAGTTTTAAACAAAGATGCGTTATCGGTATATGGATTTATCATTGTTGTTTGTGGATTTTTTCTATATTTTGCTTCTTCTTTCTATATTAAAAAGATTGAAAAAAAGAAAAGAAAGCAATGACCTATTTTTCGTTATTGCAAGAATATAGCAGGCTTAAACGGCCTTGAGTATTTTGCCTTGTTATTTGGATCTACTATTGCTTTATCCTCTTCATTGAAAATAAAGACATTATCATTTGCAATGTTAAACTCCGCAGATAACAACGATATAGCATCGTAAAGAGGTTTTGTCTCATCAAAAACTTCTATTATATCGTATCTTCTTTGTCTTTCATCAGGCGATAATGAAAGTATGTCCTCTATTGTTTTTTTTATAAATTCGGTATTCTTTTTTATAACGCTTTGATCCCTGATTCCATTTTCGGGAGAGAAATTAGAAAGCAAAGATTTCATTATATCTCCAAATTTATAGTTCTTGTCTTGAGAGTTAAAAAATAGTTTGAGAATTTGATTGTATATATATTTTTTATCTCCCGAAGCCATATAGATAAATATTTTGTTAATGGAATGGTTTTTTGTTATCTTTAAAATCTTGGTGATATCTTCAGCAACGTTTGTTATAAACTGCTCATTTTCCTCATTGATATTGTCATTGATATCAGTATCTTTTACCAATGGCCATGAACTGTTAAAAATAGATGTAGATTTGTTACCCATCATATTCCATAATTCTTCAGATAAATAAGGGCAAAAAGGCGATAAAAGCTTTATTCTATTTATCAAAAACCGATAAATTGTAATGATATCTTTTTTAGATTCTATTAATTTGCCTTTTTTTGCATGTTTTCTTTTTTTATACCATTCAAAATCTTTGTCCATCAAATACAAAGAGGTATTCAAGGCTTCTCTTATCTTAAATTTTTCAAAAGAATGTGTAATATTATTAATATTTTTCTGTGTTCTGCTTTGAAGCCATTTATCTTCCATGTCCAAATTTTCATCTCCATTTTTTTCTTCAAATTGATTAGTCTCAATATCTTTTTCTAATAACTCAGATATTATTTTAGAGTTATCTTTATTAAAAGAATCATAAATATAATATAGTTCATTTAATTTGCTGTATATTCCTTTAAGTGTGGAAAAAGAGAAATCTACGTCCTGTAGGAGCTCTCCCAAGACTAGCATTGCCACTCTGATAGAGTCTGCACTATATTGTCTTATGGCCTTTCTTAGAGGTATTATATTACCCATAGATTTTGACATCTTTTTTCCATCCATCAAGACAGACCCGTTAACAACGATCTGTTTTGGCCAAAGATTTTGAGGAAGTAATATTGCATGGTTAAATATAAAAAAAGAGAGGTGATTTGGTACTAGATCCCTCCCAGAGTGTCTTGCATCCAAAGGATAATAGTATTCAAATTCTTTTTTTATTTCAGAAGAGACAATTAAAAATTCTTTAATATCATTTTCTTTTAGATTGATATTATCAAAATCCGTGTTAGAGATACTTTCATCTAAATTAATAGTTCCATCTTCATTTAAAATTTTAAAATATTTTTCTTTTTTATTATATATTATATAGTCAAAAAATGACTCATCTATTAACCTGTTAAACTGCTCCAAATTTTCTGTATTGATATATTTTGCAAAGATATAGTAAATCATGTAAATTACTGAATCCGATAAGCTTTCAATAATCCAATTTTTGTCCCATGGTAACAGAGTTCCTAGTCCTGATTTTCTGGCACAAGCTCTTTCTTTTAGCCATTCAAAAACATTTCTAAATTCTACTATTATTTCATTTGGTATTATGTCCATCTGGTTTAAACATCTTCTTGCTAATTCCTTCCATCTACTGTTACCATAATTTAAAAACCATTGATTGTCAAGAATTTTAACATAGCAAAGAGCCCCACATCTACAAAATACGGGCTTGTTTGTTAGTTCATAGAATATTGTGGATTGTTTGGATTCATATAGTGTTTGTTTTACTTTTTCTCTTGCATTTGATACTGAAAGTTTAGGATAAGGTGTTTTGTCATTTAAATGACCATCATAAAATTCTAGCGAATAAATTTCTGCTGTGGCCTTTTCTAAATTACTATCGTTTTGATTATTTATCAAATATTTTTTTAAAAAGATCTGTGACGGAACATAAAACTGATTTTCGGTTTTACCCACCCTGTCTTTATATGACTCGTTGAGAGTCGATTTGTATTTTTCTGAATCAATATCGATTATTGAGGTGGGAACTATGACCTCTGGATTTATTTTTTTGAAAGAGAACCCAGATGTCTTTAAATCAATTAATGCCTGCATATCAAAAGGAGCATGAGCAGGAACCGACATTACGATTCCTGTCCCATTATCCATGGTAACAAAAGATGCGGGTAATATAGGTATTGATAAATTTGTTAGTGGATTTTTTACCTGAGCCTCCACTAATTCTGATCCACTAATTTCAGATATAATTTTTATATCATGATTTTGTAATTCTAGCTTTTTTATCGCAGGTTTGCTTAATATCCATGTTTCGTTACTATCCACTAAAACCCTAAAATATATCTCATTATGGTTTACCCATAAATTGGTTGCCCCAAAAATAGTCTCAGGTCTCAATGTACCTATGGGTAAGTAGGTATTATTGTCTTTATCTTCTAATTTAAATTTTATAAGAGTATATTCAGTAAATGATGGCTCGATATCTCCAAGAGTATCATGTTGGCTCACGGGGTTTTCATCATTTGGACACCATCCGACCGGATGAGATCCCTGTTCGATAACTCCCAGCTTTTGCAAAGTTTCAAACTGCCATGAAATAAATTTTTTGTAAATGGGATCTATTGTAGTAAATTCCCTTCTCCAATCAATAGAATAACCCATTTCTATCATGCCCTGTTTAATTTCATTATGAAAGTATTTTGCGATATTGAGTGGATCTTCAAAGGAGTCAATAATGTCTTGCCTTATCGAAAAAATGTTTTTGAAATTATTTATTATTTCTTTATCTTTTGCCTGAACTCTCTTTGACATTCCCAATATGGGTGTTCCTGTATAATGAAACCCCATTGGAAAAAGCACGTTAAATCCCTTCATTTTATAGTACCGCGCATGCACGTCGGCTAAAGTATAAGTTCTACCATGACCGATATGCTGAGGGGAGTTTGGATAAGGATAAGCTACAGTAATAAAATATTTTTGTTTTAAAAGATCAAGGTTGGATTCATTTATTTTGTTCTGATCCCAATAATTTATCCATTTTTTTTCTATATGGGTCCAATCAATTTGGCTAAATTTCGGCGTATCGACTTCATTGTTATCGTTGTTATTATTATTACTATTATTATTATTATGTCGCTCAGGAGCAATCGAAGGGTTTGAGAACATTTACTTACTGTATTAATGGTGTAAATTTATTCAATTTATTCTTTAAGACTTATTGTAATTTAATGTTAAGGAAAAGAGTTACCAATAGTTTAAATAAAATTTGCGCTAGTAGCTGTATTTTATTTCAACATTTTTTTCCAAAATATTGGCAGCTTTTGCCAAATCCATTAGTTTTGATATAGACTTTTTGCCTTCTGTCCCCATTTCAATTGTAAATTCATTGACATACATCTGAATAAATTTTGTAAGAGTTTCTTTTGAGGTATTTCTGCCGTATTTTGCGGAAAAATCCACTGCCTCGTCAATGTGTTCTAGGCTGTAATTTATCGAATTCTTTAATATCTTATCAAATTCTACTATCTGGTCTTTGCTAAGTAGTTTTGAGCTGGCTGCGTTTATTCCCAGAGGAACAGGCATCCCATCGGTCTTTTTATTCCACCAATTTCCTAAATCAAAGAGTTTTGTTAGTTTCAAATCGATATAAGTTATTTGTGACTCGTGAATTATCAGGCCATAATCGATTTGGCCTTCCAATACAGCTTTTGGAATTTCATTAAAAAGCATTTCTCTATATTTTACTTTGCCCAGCGCTATGGACATTAAAAGATAGGCTGATGTTTTGAAGCCCGGAATTCCAACCAAACCTTTGTTTATATCTTTTATCGACATGTTTTTGGATACTATAATTGGGCCGTAGTTTATTCCAAAACTACCTCCACTATTTAAAATAACATAATCTGATAGGTAGGCATAAGCGTGAGCAGATATTGCAGTTATTTCTAATTCGTGATTTAATGCTCTTTTATTTAATGTTTCAATATCTTCAATTACGTGTTCAATTTCAAAATTACCGGTAGGCACTAGTCCAGACTCAATCCCGTAAAACATGAAAGCATCATCTGAATCTGGTGTATGACCCACCTTTATCTTTAAAACCATTATGTTAACACATTAGTATAAGAGGCAATTATAAAAGTTAAAGTATATATAAACAAAGAATTGGTTTTGATATTCAATCCATTTAGATTTTTATTACGATAAGATAAATGGCGGAATGTAAATGATTTTACAAGGAACGTTTAATAGTCCTAGAAAAACTTTTTTTATGTTATACCATGCCCAAATTTAAGTCCACTCAAGATATTATTAGAATTATTGGTAATAAAGATCAAATTAGAAATTTTGGTGTAATTGCTCATGTAGATCATGGAAAAACTACTATGAGTGATAGTCTTTTAGCCGCCTCTGGAATTATTTCCCCAACAGTTGCAGGTCAGGCTCTTGCTCTTGATTCGATGAAACTTGAACAGAACAGGCAGATGACAATTAGGGGTGCAAATGTCACCTTGTTTTATGAAAATGACGAGGGCAAAGAATATGTTATTAATATGATTGATACTCCTGGACACATTGACTTTACAGGTAGAGTGACCAGGGCCTTAAGAGCTATTGATGGCGTGGTAGTGGTTTCCGATTCTGTCGAAGGTATTATGACTCAAACAGAAACTGTCACTCGTCAGGCATTGGAGGAAAGGGTTAGACCAGTTTTATATATTAATAAAATTGATAGATTGGTAAAAGAATTACGATTGGATCCGGCAGCCATGCAAAAATGGCTAGCAAATATCATTGCCGAGTTTAACAGACTGGTTGATTTGTATGCAGAACCTGAACTTAAGGAAAGATGGAAAGTAAGTATACAGGGAAATACTGTTGCATTTGGATCTGCAAAAGACCGATGGGGTTTTAATTTTAATGTTGCACAGAAAAAGGGAATAAGTTTCAAAGATGTGTACGAGGCATATACCTCATCTGATTCCTCGGCTGTAAAGAAGCTATCTGAGAGGGCTCCATTGCACGATGCCGTTTTAGGAATGGTTGTTCAACACCATCCTCCCCCTCAT
>JBQCGN010000117.1:0-4166 GCA_051955655.1 Candidatus Nitrosocosmicus sp.
ATTGTCGACTTGATTTTTAAGGTCTTTAATTATATCTGATATAAAATATTTAAAAAGCTTTTTAAATGAAAGATTCTTATCTGAATTTTGGTAACCCAAAAATATCGCTTGTAAATTGTTTCAGAGTCTCTTTTAGATGGTCCATTCAGATTTGGATAAAGATTTTGTATTTTATGTCTAGGCATGTCATCATACTGAGAACCATTAGAATATACTGTAGCAGCAGATGGTTCTATATAAGCACGAAAACAAGTATTGAGAAACAGTTTTTAAAAATTTGGATAAGATATTGAATATAGATATGCGTTTTATATTCGGCATAAGGTTGAGTATCACCTGTTAATGATATACTTAATGCGAATCATTTGAGTTTATAAAACATATTTGATACAGTTAGTATGATACTAGATTACTGACTGAAATGTCAACGAAGGGTGTAATTTATAAATTGTTTCAACAATTTATAAATTACAACTATACTTTTACTCCCTTACATACTTTTAAATCGTAATCATATTATATTTTCAATGAGTCAAGTAAAAAAGATTCCAGAAGGATACCATTCAATAACACCGAACCTAATCGTAAAAGACGGTATTAAGGCAATAGAATTCTATAAAAAAGTTTTTGAAGCCAAAGAGAGAATGAGAATGACAACACCCGACGGAAAAGCAATAGCACATGCAGAACTTGAGATAGGTGACTCTAGGATAATGCTAGTAGATGAATTTCCACAAATGCAATGTCTTTCACCTTCATCAATAGGAAACACTCCAGTGAGTATGTTTTTGTATGTGGATGATGTGGATAAAACATTTAGCCAAGCCGTTTCAGAAGGGTCAAAGGTGTTAGACCCAGTTAAAGATCAATTTTGGGGAGACAGGCATGGGATTATAGAGGATCCGTTTGGACACAGATGGTCAATATCAACACATATAAAAGATCTTAGTCAAGACGACCTAAAAAAAGCAGCAGAGGAAGCATTTTCCAAAATGTGTAATAACAAGTAAGAAATCAAAAGTTTTTACTTTGCAGATTTATTTTTTATATTTTTGTTTCAAATCAGATCATCATCATCATCATCATAGTGATATTTCTCCGATACTTGTTCTTTTTTTTATTGGATTGTGAACCATAACAAAAGAAATATCGCCTGTATTTTACCTCTGCATAAAATTCGATTCTCACGGATTCTTTTGTCTACGGTCTAGGTGTAAAATAAATTTAAAAGATCTAATAAAATCATAATAAATTATCTACTGCGTTACCTGTTAATCGAAATTTCAATTAACGAAATTGTAATTAATATGTAAAATAATTTATATGTATAAAATATATGGTAACAGTATTAGATATTTCTTATTAAAATTATCTATATAATAATTATAAATAACTCTAAAAAGATAAGAAAAGAATAAATTTTCAATAGGAACGGTTTATATACACTCAGGTATGAGGACCACTTTCTCCTCAATAACCTGGGTGCCATATAGACAAGTTTTTACTTTTTTAATAGTTTGTATTTAGATTTAGTTGCTCTAGTGTTAATCAAATTTTATTTGGATATAGTTAAATAATCATTTTCATTCTATAGCAAGTAATAATAATTTTTAATATCCAAAAAAAATCCATATTAATACTTCCGTGGGGAATTAAATACCAGATTTATATTAGATAATTAGAATTTAATTCTTTTACTATAATTGTTGTATGTATAGTCATTTATGTACGGATAAATCCAAGTCACAAATTCATTAACTTAATCCTTATATCTATCAGATACTAATTACAAGATACGTCCTCCCCCAAATTAGAATCTAAAGACTCAAAAGGGTTTACCTGTGAACAATGTGGAATCACTTTTATCAATAAAGATGAGGAAGAAGAACATATGAAACTGGAACACTCTGAACACAGGATACCTAGTGGCTGTGCGTAAACTTTTAATTTTTATTTGAGAGCATGACTTAAAAGGCATCTATATCAAACAAAAATACACAATTTAACAATCTAATGATTAAATATGATAATCCCTTAGTTAAGTTTTACATCAAAAGTTTTCAATTGGATTTAAAACTGAGCATTTTGACTATGTTTGGTGTTTAACAAAATTATTTGCTTTTATAAAATGATCATAAAATAGAGTGTATTCAAAAGAAAATCATTAAAAAGCATATCACAAGGTGCAAATCATCAAGACAGAATAATTTAATTGCCATTTTTTTTGGAAAAGTTTACTTTTTTCACACATTTTTAACCGATCAATAGAGTAAAAATGTAATAATATAGTATAATACAAATATGCAACGCAATAACGATGCTTTTATTCAAAAAATAATAAACAGAGCTAGATCTGCCAGATTATCTACAATTGGTCATGGAAATATACCACACCTAGTACCGGTAGTTTTTGTGTTTGACGGTTACTGCTATTACCTACCTATTGATAAGAAAAGAAAAATAGCAAAAGTTGAAGAGTTAAAAAGAATTAGAAATATTAAGCATAATCCAAATGTTGCCTTGCTTATAGATGAATATTACGAAGATTGGAGTAAATTGGTTTTTGTAATGATCCAAGGCAAAGCAAATCTAATAGGCAATGGGGAAGCAAATGAAAACGAAACCAATAGTAATGAAAATAACAACCCCATCTTAAAGAAAATTCACAAGTTGTTATATCAAAAGTATCCACAATACAATGAGATCGGAATTGGTCAGTATTGTATAGAGATTCAGCCAAAAAAAATAATTTCTTGGAAGAATGAATAACATCATCTTTTACACAGTTTTAGTTATCTTGTAAATCTTGAAAGCTGTTTTGTAAGATCAATCATTTTATCAATATCTTTTCCCAACGGCAAGAAATTATATCCAAATATTATATGGTCTACCCCTAAATCTTTAATTTTCTTTATATCCTCACCAATTTGTTCAATAGTTCCTGTCAAAGTGGGTCTGACGGCATTAGCATCATTAGTATTAACAGAAGTATTATCTCTAAAATCCGGATAAGATAATAGAATGATTTTAAAGCTGTCTTTATTTTTATTTGCTTTGACAAATTCATTTTTAAAATTGGTAATAATATTTTGAACATAATCTAGTGGTGCCATACTGCCTATAATGCCCAGCCAACCATCTAATCCATTTTCAACAATTCTTTTTACAGTATTTGAACTGAAACCCCCAAGATAGATAGGGATATGCGGTTTTTGTACTGGCTTTGGCCCTATCTTCGATTGGGGTATATTATAATACTGTCCTTTAAATTCAACGTTTTCTTCAATCCATATCTTTTTTAACACTTTTACAAATTCATCTGCTCTTTTTCCCTTATTGTTAAATGGAACATTGGAAGATTGAAATTCATCTTTGGACCAACCAATACCAAATCCAGCAATGCTTCTGCCTTGCGAGAAAACATCTAAAGAAGCAAATCTTCTAGCTAAAACTACAGGATTATGAAACAGCATATCAACAACTGATGTGCCTAATAGAATTTTATTGGTATTTGCGGATACATATGTGAGTGTTTCTAACGGGTCTAGCATTATTTGGTATTCTTCAGGAAGACTGCCGTCAGGTGTTGCAACATATGGAGTTTGAGGATTAACGGGCCAAAGAAGCCTTTCAAACACCCAAAGAGAATCAAAACCTTCGCTTTCTGCCATTTGTGCCATATGAATTATATTCTCTCTTGTTGCTTGCACGCCTGCCTGTGGCAAAGAAATTCCTATCTTCAAGATGAATTTTAACCAATTTGTTATATTAAAGCATTTAAACAGCAGCTTAACTATTCTTTTACATTTACTAATTATGACAGATCGCTTATAGAAACAGGAAGAAAAAAAAGCAAATTCCATTACAATAAACGAGGCCAAACATTTCTTGATTTATTGGTAGCAGAAATATTATTAGTACATCATATAACAAAAAAATTTTTTGTATTTGCCTAATGTATCGAATTAACACTTTTGATATAATTATTATTATTATTATTATTTACATCTCCGGTTTTTAAATTCAACAGTTAACAGTTAAATTTATCGTCGTATTTTGTTACCTTTTTTTATCATTGTTATTCAAAAATTATAGTATTTAAATTATCTTCAAATAAATTTTAAATTTTAAAAAAAATATATTATATATATATGTTCTAAGTTTAA
>JBQCGN010000118.1:0-4643 GCA_051955655.1 Candidatus Nitrosocosmicus sp.
ATAATAGGATTTCAAAAGAAGAAATTAAATCTAGCGAGGTATATGCAAAGTTCAGTAAAACCATCAAAATAGAATCCATACTTGCCATTGTAGTTCTGTTTTTTGCCTCGATTCTTACAATAACATCTCCTCCTGCTTCAATGAATATGCCTTCTATGATGACGATGATGGGAGACATGGGGAGCATCGGTAGTAGCACTAACATGACAAGCAACAACATGAATGCAAATACAATGAATCATAATCAATCCTCTTCCATTTTGTCTCCACAAGCAACAAAAAACCCTAATACTGCAGGTCAAAAACAAGAAAACAGTTCTTATACCACTGACGTAAAAATAATGGATACCAATACCAATTTTCAAATAAATCCCTTCTATGCGGGATTTAATACATTTAAAGTTACTTTTACTGGGGCAGATGGAAAACCTGCAAAAGATGTATCAAATGTAATTTTGCAGTTTACAAATGATGAGGCGGATATAGGACCAATTGTAGTAACCTTAAACAAGGTAAGTGAAGGAGCCTATTCTACATTTGGAGGCTACCTGAGCCAAAAAGGAAATTGGACTATACAACTTACTGCACAGAGAGTTAATGCATATGATCTTAATAATGAGTTTGATGTTAGTGTAAAACAAAAACCTCCATTATCGCCCATTTCTTCTCCATCTTCATTATCAAATACTGTTCGATTACTAAATATGTCTGCCTCCGCTACTGCAACCGATAATACAAATACAATGAATCCACATGAATATGCTCCTTCTTTTGATTCATTTGCAATACTTGCAATTATACTGTCTGGGTTGGTTATATTTGGAAGTACTTATTATTTTAGAAAGAGCAAACAGCAACTGCAAAAGACTTTGAAGATGTTTGAAACTGAATATAAAGAGTAACTTTCAAAAATCAATTTTCTTTTTGTAATTTTTTTATTTCTAAGTTGAGTTTTAATCACTAATGCTGATTAACTTTTTCTTTTAGAATATTAATCGAATAGATATCACAAAAAGTTGCCTAGACAAAATATAAAAGTATAATATCCGTCAATAGTACATTGCCCGGTAAAAAACCCCTCCAACAAAGACAACAAAATAAGCATTCCCATGACCTCATTAATTTGGACCAAAAAAGAGAAACTGCAAAGAGAATCAGTATGTCATTGCCAACAAAACTATTATCCGAATTTGACAAAAGCATGTTAAATGCAGGTTACATAGATAGATCCAAAGCACTCCAAACAGCCATGCATTCTTTCATAAATGACTATGAATGGAATAGTGAAAGAAATGGGTTTGGCGCAGGTGCAATAATAATGCTTTATGATAATCATGTATATGATCAAGATGAAAAATCTACCCAAGTTCAACACAGATATCAAGAGATAATTAGCGCAACAACTCATATTCATTTGAATGAGAGTAATTGTCTGGAAACTATAATAGTAAAAGGCCATATAAAAAAGGTAAAAGAGCTTGTAAAATATTTGTCTCAAAATCGAGGCATAAAGAATCTAAAGGTTCATTTCTTCAGTTTGGTTTAGTTACTTTTTGTTTATAACTGACTATGAAATTATCAAATTTTCAAGATAAAGGGTAATATTTGACATAGTCTAGGACTAATGATTGTTGCAGTTGTTGTTTTTAAAGAAAATCCTGCGTACTGTCTTGATAAAGACATTATTATAAGAATAATAATCAAATAGAATCTCTATAATAATAATATAAATTTAGTATATTTTACTAAGTGGTGTTTGTATATTTTAGTTCATCTAATAGATTGAATAGTATTTTTATTATTGACATATAGTATTCTAATAATGGTCTAATTTTTTTATGAACTAATACATTACTCATTAAAATACAAAACATTTCAATTAAAAAAAATCAATTTCCAAAATAAATTGCCTTTTTTAATGATTTAATACAAGATCTTATAGGAGATATTCTACTGATTTGAAAGATGTAGAATTGTTTACCGAGGCTATGAACGATTTAAAAAAAATTATTTTGTTGCTCCAAGTATTCTACTTTAGTATATAACAGCAATGGATATTCGAGGGCAGATACAAAAAACAATACTGTACTTAAATTCGAGATTGGCTGTCTAAAAAGACTTACTATCGAAGCTGATGTAAACAAATTTGGTTCTTCTAAAGTGATTATTTCAAGATATCAATAACAAAAAGGTTGAGATATTTCTTTGACTATATTTGTTTGATGGGAATCAAAAATCAACAACTTGATATCATTTTATTGATTTTATCTGGAACAATTATAGCCTATGTTGGTTTTCCCTTTATCAGTATTTTAAATTTTTTGGAACCGTCAAAATTAATAGACTCTTTTATGAGGCCACAATTAGATAATGCTTTCATTTTAAGTTTGATTACCTCTACAATTTCGACGCTTATTCTTATTATTTTTGGAACATCGATTGCATATTGTCTTGCCCGATATGATTTTAGAGGAAAATTAATTTTGCAGACTGTAGTTATATTTCCACTGATTCTTCCTCCTCTTGCTAGTGGTGCACTCCTTTTAGGGGTATTTAGCCCTTCTTCTGCCTTGGCGTCCTATTTACCATCTATAGACTTTACACAGTCTGTAATCGGAATAGTCATTGCTCAAACATATGTTTCTTCACCGTTTATGATACTTACAAGTCAAGCAGCATTTGAAGCGGTTGATAGATCTTACGAGATGACATCAAGGGTTTTAGGGAAAAGCAAGTTTGAGACATTCTTCAAGGTAACATTACCCATGGCTAAAGCGGGTATAATGATTGGTATCCTGCTAACATGGATGAGGTCAATTGGAGAGCTAGGTGCTACCATGATGATGGCTTATAATCCTCATACCATCTCAATCCAAATCTTTGAGGATAATGCAATCAATGGTCTGCAACAAGCAATGCCTGATATCATGATGGTTATTTTGCTATCAATTATTGCCTTGACTGCAGTTTCGATATTAAAGAAAAAGGATAAAAGCAGTTTGAAGGTTGGTTGGAATTGATATAAAAATTGGTAGTATTGGAACTTGTTGGTATCACTAAAAGATTTCCTGGGTTCACTTTGGGTCCTTTGAATCTGAAAATATCCGATAATAACATCTTGGTAATTATTGGACCGACAGGAAGTGGAAAAAGTACAATTTTAAATCTAATCGTAGGTTTGACAAAACCTGACAGTGGTTCTATTTTATTAGATGATGTCGATATTACACACATGCCTTTAGAGACCCGAAATATAGGATACGCAGTCCAGAGGCCCAATTTATTTCCATTTCTTGATGTATATCATAATATTATTTTTGGACTCAAAAGAAAAGATAAAAAGAATAAAGAGCAACAAATTGGGAGTCTTGCTGAAAGTCTTGGGATTTCTTATCTTTTAAACCGATCTATTAAGGGACTCAGTGGAGGTGAAATGCAAAAGGTTTCTTTGGCGCGAACACTTTTAGTAGAACCTAAAATTATGCTTATGGATGAACCACTTGCTAATCTTGACGATCTTTCCAAAAAAAATCTAAGATTTGAGATCCGACAAATACTGAAAAAACAAAAGATATCTTGCGTATATGTAACTCACTTTGAAGATGATGTTTATGCCATTGCTGATTCTGTGGCAATTTTAAATAATGGACAAATAGAAATTACTGAAAAATTAGGAACGTTTTTATCATTTTCCAAAAGTTATTCGAATTCTTTCTTGTTTCATGCTCTTGATGGAGGATATAATTATTTGCAGGGTAATGTAATAGATTCAAAAAATGGTGTTACCATATTAATTGTGAATACCTTTGTGGTGGAGATATTAGGAGAATATCCTATTGACTCTATAATTGGTGTTTTGATCAGACCAGAAGATATACTCCTTTCCACGCAACATGTAAAAACAAGCGCACGCAATATAATTAAGGCAAAAGTAGTTGATATCGCACCAACAGCAAAAAATCATCAACTGAGAAAAGGTCTGGTAGATGTACATCTTTTAATTGATGGTTTCAATTTTATATCAAGGATAACAAATGAATCTATAATTTACTTGGGTATTAAGAAAGGAGATGATGTTTATGCTATGTTCAAAGCAACATCTCCTCAAGTAATCCGGGAAGCAAAATTGAGTTAAGAAAAGTTGAGTGCTCCTCTATAATTGATTTTATACTCATTCCTCTTTGCAAGATCTTGTATGTAGCGTTATTTGTTGTGAATCTATTTCTATTTGAATTGCAATATTCGTAGATCAATTTTAATAAAGATGTTTCTGTTGATTCTATCTGATGATTTTGATGATAGTTAAATTACCTCATAAAAAGAGACACCACATTTCATAGTTTTCTATTATATGATACTGATCACTACAAGATATCATGGTGGTACAATTGAAAAGAACATAGAGATACTTGATCAATACACCGTAATGTATATGTATTTTCTATGACTCGACTTGGCAGATATAATTACAACAAAAGAAAAATTCATTGATTTTTAATGAAAATGCATTATAAAAATAAATATTAATCACAATTACTTATATGAATTTGATTTCCCTTTTGGTAATTTATTTAATAATATTACAGAATATTATCTGACTACCCCTATGATTTTTACTATGTCGATAAAATCTTTAAGTATTA